>UROL01000103.1 GCA_900549495.1 uncultured Eubacteriales bacterium
TTGCAGCGGGATGATGTCGGTGCCCTGGTGCAGCAGCTGATAGAAGGAGTGCTGACCGTTGGTGCCGGGCTCACCGAAAATAACGGGGCCGGTGGCATAGCTAACAGGCTCACCAAAGCGATTGACAGACTTGCCGTTGGACTCCATGTCCAGCTGCTGCAAGTGGGCGGGGAAACGGCTCAGCGCCTGGGAGTAAGGCAGCACGGCGGTGCTGGGGTAGCCCAGGACATTGCGCTCATAAACGCCAATGAGTGCGTCCAGCATGGCGGGGTTCTTCAGTAGCTCCTCATTGGCAGCCAGCTTGTCTGCCTCGGCAGCGCCCTCCAGGAATTGGGCAAACACCTCCGGGCCAAAGGCCAGAGACAGAACGGCACCGCCCACACCGGAGGAGGAGGAATAGCGGCCACCGATGTAGTCATCCATAAAGAAGGCAGTGAGGTAATCGCTGCTCTTTGCCAGAGGGGAAGTCTCACTGGTAACGGCAATCATGTGCTTGGAGGGATTCAGGCCCGCCTTCACCAGGGCATCCTTCACAAAGGATTCGTTGGTCAGGGTTTCCAGGGTGGTACCGGACTTGGAAACCAGGATGAACAGAGAATGGGCCAAATCCAGGTTGCTCAGCACACCGGCTGCATCGTCGGGGTCCACATTGGAAATAAAGGCGGCCTTCATTTTCAGAGTGTGGTTCACCTTTGCCCAGTTTTCCAGCGCCAGATAAATGGCGCGGGGGCCAAGGTCGGAGCCACCGATGCCAATCTGGCAGACGGTGGTGAACTTCTCACCGGCAGCGTTGGCAATCTCACCGGAATGCACCTTGTTTGCAAAATCCGCAATCTTCTCCTGCTCGCCCAGGTAGAAAGTACGCTTGTTGACGCCGTCGGCAATTACGTCCTCCCCCAGCTGACCACGGCACAGATGATGCAGCACCCGACGCTTCTCGCCGGTGTTGATAACCTCGCCATTGTAGAGGGCAGCAAACTTCTCGGTCAGCTGTGCCTCCTTGGCAAATGCAGCCATGTCGGACAAAATGGCATCATCCACGGCTCTGGCGCCGAAATTAAAGTCCATACCGGCTCCCATGGGAACAGAATAGCTCTTGACCCGCTGGGCACCGCCCTCGCCTGCCATGGCGGCGGCGAGATTTACCTTCTTGTCCTCCTCCAGCTTATGAAAGGAAGACAGGGTATCCAAATTTTTCCAGGCAATCATAATCGATTTTCTCCTTATCTAGTGGAATCATGCCGAATGCACGTTTTTCCAGGCAATTATACTACGTCCGGCCTGAAAATTCAACTACAGAAATCAGTCAAAGGGAATCAGCAGCGGTGCACCGTCCTTGCCGCTGAGGGCCAGGTAATAATACCGGGTATTGCCGCCGGCATCGCAGAAGCTGATAGCCCGGATGGGGAGCAGCTCCCCCAGCTCCGTTTCCACCACTGTCAAATCGTTTTCCGTGATGGTAGGCTGGCGATAAAGCTCCTGCATACTGGTGCAGACATAGTTACCCTCTTCATCCACTGTCCCTTCCAGCTTATAGAAGGTAAAATTGGTAACGGTGGTATCAAAAGTCAGCAGAATTCTGTTGGCATAGCCGCTTTCTGTGCCGTCGCTGTAAAAAAAATACTCCGGCCTTTGGGCCAGCAGACGGTCAATGGCATACTCTGCATAGACATTGGTGGTTTGTTGGCTTGCCTCCGGCTTCCGGCTCCAAACGGTGCCGTCGGTGCAGGTCCAGGAATCCAGGCCGTCATAAGTAAAAAACCGGTCCTGCCGGTCCAGGTAGCGGTGGTCTGCCAGAAGATAAACCGTGGTGCTCTCCCCTTCCGGGCCTACCAGCTCCACCACATCCTCCCAAAACTGCGTGGGAACGGTTTCCGTTTCTGGCTGGGTTGGGGGTGGGGACTGAACAATGGGCTCGGTAGGGTCGTCCTGCATCTCCCGGCGCTCCTGACAGGCTGCGAGGGAGAGAACCAGCACCGCTGCGGCAGCAGCGGCTGCCACTCTGTCCATTCGATTCATATATATAGCTCCTTCCTGTTTCGGACATGGTTTGGTAACATTGTTTTCCGATTGGTCTGGCAATTATAGCCGTTCCCCTTCCAAATGTCAATGGTGCTAAATAATTATTAAGATTTCTTTCTAAATAATTATTAAGATTTCTTAATCTATATTGACAGATTAGGTTTAACGTGTTAAACTTCAATCACAAGGTTTAGCGCGTTAAACCAATCTAAAAAACAAAAGGAGACATTTCCCATGAAACAGACAATTATTGCAGCCCTCGTTTTTTCTCTGGCGCTAACATTGTTCCTTGGTATTCTCCCCGGAGCCGGCGCAGAGGAAGCAGTTCCCACCGAGCCGGTGGAATATGTGCCGGTGAGCACCGGTGATCAAACCCAGGTCCATGTTTCCACCGTGGACGAATTTCTGAAAGCACTGGCACCGGATACCGAAATCATCCTGGATGCCGAGTTTTACGACCTGAGCACCGCCACCGGCTACGGCACCCAGAACAGCACCTACTACCGCTGGGAGGAAGTATTTGACGGCGTTCAGCTGACCATTCAGAACCTCAGCAATCTGACCATCCGTGCCGAAGGCGACGATGTAAAGGCCCACACCGTCTCCGCCCGCCCCCGGTATGCCCACGTTATCAATTTTGAAAACTGCTCCAACATCATGGTGGAGGGCTTCACGTCCGGTCACACCTTCGAGCCCGGCTCCTGCGCTGGCGGCGTGATTGGATTCAATAACTGCGAGGATGTGCTGGTGAATAACTGCGGGCTGTATGGCTGCGGCGTGGTTGGCATTTGGGGTGCAAACACCAAGGGCGTTCAGGTGACCAACAGCGACATCTATGAATGCAGCTGGGGCGGCGTTTACATGATGTTCTGCAAGGATGTGACCTTCAACGGGAATACCATCCGGGATTTGGGCGAAGAATTTATGGGTCAGTGGTCTGATGGCACCCCCTTCATGCTCCACGACACCACCGGAATCACCATCAACGGCGAAGCAATGCGAGATAACTACATCGGAGACTAATCTTTCCAAAAAGCACCTCCGGCTTTGCACCGGATGAAAATGTAAAAAGGAGGAATAACATGGCAGCGCCAAAAATCTTTGAAAGTGAATACCGCTTCTGCCTGCTGCTGTGGGACCACGAGCCGGTCAATTCCACCCGGCTGGTGGCACTGTGCAAGGAGCAGCTGGGGTGGTCGAAAGCCACCACCTATACGGTCATCCGGCGGCTGGAGGAACGGGGCGTGGTAAAAAACGAAAACGCCACCGTCACCAGTCTCATCTCCAAAGAGGATGCCCAAAAAAGCCGACTGGACGAAATGATGGAAGATACCTTTGAAGGCTCTATGCCTGCGTTTCTGGCAGCCTTTTCTCGCACCAAGCGGCTGACCAGAAGCGAGGTAAAGCAGCTTCAGGACTTCATCGACAGCTATCAAGAGGAGGGAGAACCATGATCCGGTTTTGTCAGAATCTTCTCACTGCAAGCATTCATGGCAGCGTTGTCATTCTGGCAGTCATGCTTCTGCGGCTGCTGCTGAAAAAAACGCCCCGCAAGTACATCTGCTTCCTTTGGATGCTGGCAGGCATCCGGCTGCTGATGCCCATTTCCGTCCAAAGTACCTTTAGCCTACAGCCCACTTCCATCCGGCTGCCCGCCATCTCCTCTCAGCTGGTATGGATTGTATGGGGATGCGTTGCCGCACTGATTGTGGCAGTCAGTCTGCTTGCCTATCTGCGGCTGCAAAAGCAGGTCAAGGGTGCCGCCAAGGTACGGGGCGGTTATGAATCCGACAAGATTGATACCGCTTTTGTACTGGGCTTCTTCAAGCCGAAGATTTACATTCCCAGCGGCATGAGCCCCGCCGCCCGGACACAGATTCTGGCCCACGAGCGCACCCATCTGGAAAAGGGCGACCACTGGATGAAGGTCATTGCCTTTCTTGCGCTGGCACTGCACTGGTTCAATCCCCTGGTGTGGGTTGCCTATCTGATGCTGTGCAAGGACATTGAGATTGCCTGCGACGAGCGAGTGGTGCAGTTTATGGAGCTGGACGAGCGGAAGCAATATGCCTCTGCCCTGCTGCAATGCAGCACCAATCGGATTTACTATGCCGCCTGCCCCGTTGCCTTTGGTGAGTCAGCGTGAAATACCGCATTAAATCCGCCCTGAGCTATCGCAAGCCCGCCGTCTGGATGAGCCTGATGGGGGTGCTGTCCATTGCCTTTGTATCCCTGTGCCTGCTGACGAATCCCGCCCAGGCGGTTTCCGATCCCCAGGCGGCCTTGCAGCAAAGCAGCCATCAAGCACCGGAAAGCCTCAGCTTTGCCGAAGCACCGGCGCTGGAGCCGAACCCGGATTGGGGCATCACGCTATACATGGATGCCACCTCCCCCACCGGCGGTTACTTTGCGTGTGTTGTGGAGGAGCGGTTCATCCTCGGCTCCGAGAGCATGACCATTGACAACTCCCGTCTGGAGCGCTGGAACGGCACATCATGGGAGCCGGTGGAAGGCCCTGACCCTTACTATAATGTGGTAAAGACGAGAATCGGGTTCGCCCAGAGCAGAAACTACAGCATTGGCGACTATGGCTATGACATTGACTGGGCGCTGAACTATGGTGCCCTCCCCGCCGGTGACTACCGCATCGTAATGACCATTAGCAGCGACACGGAATCCGCCACTTTCCAGACCGGCTTCCGCATTTACCGGGAGAAATTGCCCGACAGTGAGGAAGACGCTCTGACCCGCTGCACCAATGCGCTGAACGCACTGAGCAGCCAAGACCGCTATTCTGTTTTCCTCTCGGAGGAAAGCCCTGCCGGAAACATCCAGCCTGTTTGCCAGATTCAGTATGACAGACGCGGCAACAGTACTGCCACCTATTTTTATGGGGAGTTCCAGGTATCTTCCGGCAAGGTGGACGAATATGGCCACCCATGCCTCTCCTGGGCAAAGGATTACCAGTTGAATCAAAACCGGAAATTCCTGTTCCCAGAGGGCAAATCCAGAATCAGCCAGGAGGAAATCAGCTTCTGCTCCGCATGGGCGGATTGCCACGGCAACATCCATCACGGAACCGACACCTTCCGCTTCAAGCCCAACGGAAATCTCCTTTCCGTTGACCGGATTGACGAAACCCTGGCAGAAGACGGCACTGTCTCCAATCGCAGCCACATCCGGCTGGATTCCAAAGAGATTTCCACCTCTCTCCCCAGCCAGTATGAGCCGCAGGACTCCTTCACCGACCAGCAGCGCTCCCCCTGGGGCATCTTCTTCCGGGTGGATGACGATTTGCTCAAGGGCTGGGGCGGCGAGGTGTGGTTTGCCACCAACATCACCGGTGTCTCCAAGATTACCACCGACTGCCGCTATTGGCTTGAAAAATGGGAGACTGACCGCTGGGTGCGGCTGGGCGACCAGAATAAAGAGGGCAGCTGGGGCGAGGAAACCATCCCTGTTATGGGTCGAACCACCATTGTCAATGTGGATTGGTCGGATGCCTATGGCACGCTGGATGCCGGGATTTACCGCATGGGCAAGCGCTTCTATCAGGGTGAGGAATCCATCGTCCAGTATGCAGAGTTCTCCATTCCCCTTGCCGGCGGCGTTCATGGCAAGGGCGCAGAGGAAGCGCTGGCCCGGGTGGATGCAGCCATTGAAGCGCTGAAGCAAAAGGGATTCCGCATGGAGATGTACGAGGTATACTCCACCGACTATTTTGCCGCAGAGGATCTGCAAGAAGTCATCTGGCGGGACGGTGGGACGGAAGCATACGACATTTATGGCTCCACCGGCTACCGGCACAGCTTCACGGAAACCGCAGATTCCCAGGTGATGTTTGAGAGCTGGTGCGAACGCAGCTACGGAAACGAGAACCGGGAGAGCTACTACATCTCCAAGGATTACAACGTCATCAGCGACCGGGAAATCAGCTTTGCCTATTCCTACTCCCAGGAGAGCAGCACCGACCCCATCCGCATTTACACCTATCTATTCGATGAGGACGGCGGTCTTCGGGAAATTCAAACCGTTTACCGCTCACAATCAGGGTGGCGTACAGCTACCCGTTATGTGGTCACGGACACCCCGGAAAGTGAGATTAAAGCATGGGTAGAAAAAGTAAAATCAGGGCAATAAAATGCGCCTGGATTGACGATGCGAAGAAGCTAATCTCCTTCTCGCATCTGCCGGACACGGATAACTTCTCCGCCGAGGAGGCAGCCTTCTGGCAGAAAATCACCCAACTGATGCAAGCCGGTTACCGGGTACAATAACAAGCAGCCAGGCGCCATTTTAACGTGGCGCCTGGCATTTTACCGTGGACAATTCCGCAACGGATGCGATATAATAGGACTGCTACAATATTCAGGGGGTGCGTGAAATGAGGAAATGGGCAATTATATTTCTGCTTTGCCTTGTCTTTGCCGCTGGGGCACTCTCACTTCGCCTATGGATGCATCCGCAGGCCTCCCTGCGAAGCCGGGATGAAATCATCCGTGACATGGTGAAAAGCTATGAAATTGCCCCCCATCTGAGTGACGAAAGAATTCAGCATCTGCTGGAGGAGCTGGAAGTGGCTGCCCCCGATGCCGCCCAGGCCTGGCGGGAAATTATGCACCGCTGGGCAGAATCCGGCAGCGATATGGACGTCTCCTCCGGTGTGCTTCCGGCGGGGCTGGACAGGACCTGTCTCTTATACACATCTGACGCTGCCGACGAATAGCCTTG
>UROL01000104.1 GCA_900549495.1 uncultured Eubacteriales bacterium
GGTCAGGGCAGTGCGCCCCCGGCCGCCCCGGCTGCGCTGCCGGACAATTTCCAGACCGCACAGATAGTCCATCACAATGGTGGCAACCATCAGCGCCAGGTAAGCCGGTTCTCCCCAGCCGTAGAAAGCCAGGCTGAACAGCAGCAGCACCGGATTCCGCCACCCCCGGGGGCACAGGTAATACAGCGCCAGCACCGCCGGAAGGTAGGCAAACAAGAAAACATTCGATGAAAAGAGCATGGGTCAGTTCACTCCAAAGAAGAAGCGCAGGATCGGAAAACCGAGCTGCGCTTCAGATTTACTTTACCGCATTTTCAAAGGCAGCCTGCATATTGTCCACCTGGGGAGAAACCAGATAGGCCAGATACAGCCCCTGGGTGAGAATCTTACCCTCTTTGACAATGGCATACTGATCCGGCAGGTAGAATTCCGTCTCGTCCTCCTTGGCCATCTGCCGGGTTTGGGCAAGGGCAGTCAGCCGATTCAGGGCATCCTGGTCCTTGGCCTGAATCAGCCAGACCTCGTCCGCCTGCAAGCCGGCGGCGCAGATGGCGGCAATCACCTGGGTGCAGTCCTCGGCATGGATGCCCAGGAAATTCAGCATGGTGGTATCGTCCAGCACCATCATTTCCGGCAGGTATTCCTGACAGGCGGTATACACTTCATTCAGGTTCGCAGGCTCCTTGGCAGGTGCGCCACAGGCGGCCAGGGACAGCAGCAGAGCCAGCATCAGGGCCCAAAGAATTCCTTTTTTCATTTGATTACTCCTTTTCGTTGCACATTTGTCGGTTGGCATAGGCGGCCAGTGCCTTCATCCAGGCCACGCATCCATCCTCGTTCAGGTGGATGGTTTTATCCAAGCTGTAGGGGGTGGCCATTGCGCCGATGTGGTCCTCTGCATAGGGGGCAATGTCCACAAAGTAGCAGCCATGCTCCTGGGCATAGGTTTTCAGCCGGGCATTGTACTGGCGGATGGTTTGGTTCTTCTTTCCGTCCCCGAAGGTTGGCTGCCACTCTGCCACGCAGCTTTGCAGGTAGATTTCCAGGTCGGGATTCTGCTCCCGCAGCCGGGGCAGCAGAATGTCCCAGCTGTCGAAGGTCTCGTCGATGGTGCGGTAGCCCAGGTCGTTCTGGCCCAGCATGATGAATACCTTCTTCACCTTGGACAGGCCCACCGCAGTCTCCAGCCACATCTCCTGGCCCTGGTAGAATACATTTTTATAGTGCAGCACAAAGCCGTTTAGGCTGGTGCCGCCCCGGGCCAGAAACAGGGGGTGCCCCAATAGGCCGTGGGCGGCCTCGTACTGGTACATAATATAGGTGATGGAATCTCCCACAATGGCGCTGTCCTGGAAGAATTCCGTATAGGAGCCCTCCGGCTCCGGCGGGTAGCGCTTGGGACTGCGGATAACCTCCTCGTCCAGGGCCATCAGCTTCTCCTGGGTCTGCGCCAGGCAGCCCACGGTGCATTCCCGGGTTTCCTCCCCCAGTTGGGCACGAACCGTGGTAGTGCCCACGCCGGTGGCGGTGAGGATGCCGTCCTGGACGGTGACCACCTTCTCGTCGTCACTTTGCCACTGGACATTCTCCCTGGGGGCCGTTCCGGCATAGATGTCCTCCGTCTCCCCCACCACGGACAAATCAATCCGGGACACCGTCAAAAACAGGCGGCCCCCCGAGGCTTCCTCTGCGCTCCCCTGGGCACCGGCCCCACAGGCCAGGCTCAGCAGCAGCGCCAGCACAAGGCAAAAGGAACAACCTTTTTTCATTTGCTTTTCTTCCTTTCCTTTTTGTTACAGCATAACCGTCGGGCCCTCCATCCCCTGGGGGATGGGCTTCGCAGTGGCCCCGGCGGGAAAAGAGGCGGGCTGCCAATACAGCCACGCCCCTGGGAATTACTGCTCTTTCTTTTCCTCCTTGATTTGCGCCCGGAGGTGGACGCTGAGGACGGCCAGAGAGGTGGCCATATTCTCATTCTGCACCAGGATGTGCTCCGGTACGTCCAGGTGCACCGGGGCAAAATTCCAGATGGCCTTGACGCCGCAGGCAATCAGGCGGTCTGCTGCCTCCTGGGCGTGGGCGGCGGGCACGGTGATGATGCCCATAAGCACCTTATGTACCTTGCAGAAATGCTCCAGCTTGGAGATGTGATAAATAGGCTGACCGTCTTCGGTTTTCTCCAGAGTGGGGCTGGTGTCGAAGGCCGCATGGATGTTCAGGCCATACTCCTCAAATCCGCTGTAGCCCATCAACGCCAAGCCCAGCTTTCCTGCCCCGATGAGCACGGCATCGGTGGTATTGTCATAGCCCAGAAACTGCTCGATATCGGTAATCAGGCTTTCCCGCAAATAGCCGATTTTGGGGCGGCCGCCGTCGGAGACAATGGCCAAGTCCTTACGCACCTGTACCTCGCCCATTCCCAGGGCGTTGGCCAGAGAGGTGGCGGAAATATGGCTGGGGGCATCCTCTGGCAGGCTTTTCAGATAGGCCAGATAGCCGGGGAGCCGCTTCAATACGGATTTGGAAACCTTCTTCTCTTCCATCAAACACTCAACCTTTCGTGCTTCGTGCATTCCAACCGATAAAAAACTATATCGATATAAAGCATACCGATTATAGCATGTCCACAATCACTTTGCAACCGCATTTTTCGTATCCGGAACGCAAAAAACCGGCTTCCGGCCAGCGGATATTGGGCCCTTCCCCTATCCCCTCTTGACAAGGCCGCCGCCGTCTGCTATTGTGCAGGTAATCCAAGGAAAAGAGGAAACAAGTATGGAGCAAGTAAGCTGGAAAATTGCCGCCTGCATTGTCACCCTGGCGGTGGGCGTGGTGGGCCCTCTGGCCATACCAATGGTATACGGATGGAAACGCCGGAACGAAGGGGTCTGGCGGGCCTGGATGATTGGCGCCGCCGGGTTCTTTGTACCCCAGCTGGTCATTCGCCCCCTGCTGCGCATAGCCCTGTCCGGCACCGGGTACGAAGCCTGGGCCATGGGCAACCCCATTGCCTATGCCTTTCTGTCCGCTCTGTTTGCCGCAGTGCTGGAGCTGGCCGGGCGCTGCGCCGGGGCCGGACTGCTGCGGAAAACCAGCAGCCCCCACCAGGCGCTGGCCGCCGGACTGGGCCACGGGGGTATGGAATCCATCATCCTCATTGGCGTTTCCTATGTAAACAATCTGGCCTTTCTGGTCATGCTGCAAAGCGGCCAATTCGATGCCATGGTGGCGGAGATAGCCGCCACCGGTGTGGGCACCCAGGACTTGACCGCCGCCGCCCTGGCTCTGGAGAGCACCTCTGCCTGGCTGTTCCTTCTGGCGGGGCTGGAGCGGGTGCTGGCCATGATTTGCCAGACCTGCATGACCGTTATGGTGTTCTATGGCTTCCATAGGGGCCGCCCGCTGCCCTGGCTGCTGGGCTGCCTGGGCATTCACTTTCTGATTGACTGCATTGCCGCCATTAACCTGCTGATTTCCACCGAATGGCTTGCCTACACCATTATCTATGCAATTCTGACGGTTGTGGCAGCGCTGTGCCTGGCACTGCTGCTGCGTATCCGCAGACTTTGGCAGGGCCAGGGTATGCCGGAATCCTCCGGGCTGTAAAATCGCCCGGTTCCTCCCCCGGAATTTTCCGAAATTCCGGGGGTTTCTTCTTGACGTAGGGGGAAAATACCGATATAATACAAAGGACTATGGATATTTTTATCCGAAGGAAAGGATTTTGAAATATGGCCAAGGAATACAAGATTACCAGCCTGCGTCTGGCAGACCTGGAAAAGGAACTGAACTATTTGAAGACCACCCGGGAGCGGGAGGTTGCTGCCATGATTGCAGAAGCCCGCTCCTATGGCGACTTGTCCGAAAACTCCGAGTACGATGCCGCCAAGAACGAGCAGGCAAAGCTGTATGGCCGCATTGCCGAAATCGAGGACGTGCTGTCCCACGCCACCATCATCGAGGATGAGAACGAGGCCACCGGCCGGGTGGGCCTGGGCTGCACCGTAGTGGTGGAGGACGAGAACGGCAAGCGCACCACCTACCGCATCACCGGCTCCCAGGAGGCCAATCCCATGGAGTTCCGCCTGTCCGACGACTCCCCCTTTGGCCGTGCCGTAGTGGGCAAGGCCGCCGGCGAGAAGTTCGTAGTCAACGCTCCGGCGGGTTCGTTTACCATGAAGGTGATTGAAGTCACCCGGGAGGGCTGATGATGGCAAAGTTTGTACCCCAGCAGGAGCTGTCTCTCAACGACCAGATGCAGATTCGCCGGGAAAAGCTGGCAGCATTGCAGGCCGAAGGGCGTGACCCCTTCCAGCAGACCAAGTTTGATGTGGACACCGACTCCGCTGCCATTAAGGCAGACTATGCTTCCTTCGAGGGCAAGACCGTCCGGGTGGCGGGCCGCCTGATGAGCAAGCGGGGCCAGGGCAAGGTGATGTTCTGCGACCTCCAGGACAGCACCGGCAGAATCCAGATTTTCGTCAAGATTGACGAGATGGGCGAGGAAGCATACAACCGCTTCAAGAAAAACGACATCGGCGACATTGTGGGCGTGGAGGGCCAAGTCTTCAAGACCCAGACCGAGGAAATCTCCGTCCGTGCCAAGTCCATCACCCTGCTGAGCAAGGCGCTGCTGCCCCTGCCCAACAAGTTCAAGGGACTGACCGACCGGGAGGTGCGCTATCGCCAGCGCTATGTGGATTTGATTGTCAATCCCGAGGTGAAGGATACCTTTGTCAAGCGCAGCCTGATTCTGCGCCAGCTGCGGCACTTCCTGGACAGCAAGGGCTTCCTGGAAGTGGATACCCCCATCCTGACCCCCTTTGAGATTGGTGCCTCCGCCCGTCCCTTCTACACTCACCACAACACCCTGGATCTGGACATGGTGCTGCGCATCGAAACCGAGCTGTACCTGAAGCGGCTTATCGTGGGCGGCATGGATCGGGTGTACGAGGTTGGCCGCATCTTCCGCAACGAGGGCATGGACCCCACCCACAACCCGGAGTTCACCTCCATTGAGCTGTACCAGGCCTACACCGATTTCCGGGGCATGATGGACCTGGTGGAGGAAATGATGAAGGAAGTGACCATGAAGGTCTGCGGCACCCTCCAGATTTCCTATCAGGGCACCCCCATCGACCTGAGCCACTGGGAGCGGCTGACCATGGTGGACGCCGTAAAGAAGTATTCCGGCGTGGACTTTAATGAAATTCACTCCGATGCCGAGGCCATTGAGCTTGCCAAGGCACACAAGGTGGAGCTGCCCGAGATTCCCACCAAGGGTGCCATCCTGGCAGAGTTCTTCGATGCCTTTGTAGAAGAGAAGCTGATTCAGCCCACCTTCATCTACGACTACCCGGTGGAAATCAGCCCCCTGGCAAAGCGGAAGGCAAACGACCCCGCCTTTACCGAGCGGTTTGAGTATTTCATCAACGCCACCGAGTTCGGCAACGCCTTCTCCGAGCTGAACGACCCCATCGACCAGAGAGGCCGCTTTGAAAAGCAGGTGGCCGACCGGCTGAAGCTGGATCCCAATTCCAAGGCACAGGTGGACTATGACTATGTCACCGCTCTGGAATACGGTCTGCCCCCCACGGGCGGCCTGGGCTTCGGCGTTGACCGCCTGGTGATGCTGCTGACCGACTCCGCCTCCATCCGGGACGTGCTGCTCTTCCCCACCATGAAGCCCACGGATATGCCCAAGGCGGAAAAGGCCGAGGAAAAAGCAGAGGGGGCCGCTCCCGTGGCCGCTCCTGCGGCAGCAGAGACCATCGACTTCTCCAAGGTGAAGATTGAGCCGCTGTTTACCAACTTTGTGGATTTTGACACCTTTGCCAAGTCCGACTTCCGAGTGGTGAAGGTCAAGGCCTGCGAGGCGGTGAAGAAGTCCAAGAAGCTGCTGAAATTCGTGCTGGACGACGGCTCCGGCAAGGATCGGGTGATTCTTTCCGGTATTCATGAGTACTATGAGCCGGAGGAGCTCGTTGGAAAGACATGTGTAGCAATCACAAACCTTCCTACCAGAATGATGATGGGAATCCCATCAGAAGGAATGCTGATTTCAGCAGTGTACGAGTATGACGGACACGAAGGACTGAATCTGCTTATGTTAGATGGCGCAATTCCTGCTGGAGCTAAGCTGTATTAAGAGAATCAAATTCATCTAAATTTGATTGGTCAAGGTCATTTGACCAAGTTTTGACCAAAAAACTTATAGTCAAATAAAGGTCAATACACGTTAGTACAGATTGCTTAGTCCGAAAAATTAAAGATTGTATTACTTAGAGGACATTTTCTAAAGAAATTTAGAAGATGTCCTCTTTTTGCGTTATAGAAACAGCTGAAATAGCGAAAGGAGATTAATATGGAACACACAAAGGCGTATCAGGAATTTAAGAAGAATGGTAATACAAAAATTGTAAGATATAGCGAAGGAGCAGAAATGTATCATATGAGTGTATCAAAGTTTATGCAGATGGCTAAGGATGCCAAAGCAATCTATAAGTTAGGTCAGTTAGTACTTGTGAATTTGAAAATATTTGATGAGTACATTGAGACATTCCATATAGTAGATGATGAATTTTATAAGTAGGTGAAAAGGATGGTAACACAATTACAGCCGGATGTTAGGGCTTACCTTCATGGTGGAGAGGTAATAAAAAGATACATAACGAATACTTTTGTACAGGCTGTATAATACCAACATTCATGAGAAGATTGCGGAACAGAAGAAA
>UROL01000105.1 GCA_900549495.1 uncultured Eubacteriales bacterium
CGGTGGCGGTGGCAATAGCACCCAGGATGATGCAGGTGGAGACAGGCAGCACCTCGTCGCCCAGCACCAGATGCAGCAGGAACAGGGCAAGGTCTACAAGAACAGTGGCGGTGATTGCCTGGATAATGCCGATGACGGTGGCCTGCTTACCGATGTGCTTGATTTCCTCTAGCCGGAATTCGTTGCCGATGGCGAAGGCGATAAAGCCCAGGGCCACGTCGGAAATCAGCCCCATTTCCTCTACAAAGTCAAAGGACTTAAAGCCAATGCCGGGAATGCCCAGAGCACCCAGGGCCAGGGGGCCCACCAAAAGACCTGCAATCAGGTAGCTGGTGACGTCGGGAAGATTGAATTTTTTGGTAAGACGGGTCAGCATCAGGCCCGCCAGCATAGCAATGCCGATGGCAAGTAAATGTTCCATAAGAATCCCTCTTTTGTTTGATTTTGCCGGAGTGAATCCGGGTTTCCGGCCTATAACGTGATTATTATATCATGGTTTTTTCTGGATGCAACAAGAGAAAACCACAAGATTTTGGGAAATGAACATGGCAAAATTGTTGCTTTTTTCGCAGCCGCCCCTCCTGGGGGGAAATGCCCCGTTTCCCTGGGCTTTCCTCGCTCTCTGGGAAAATAAGGGCCAGGGAGCGGGAAAAGAAAAGTTGTCGAATGGGGGAACTTATGATATAATGTGACAAAGAATGCGTGGGATGATTTTATAGCGAGGATAGAAGGAAAGAATTATGACAGCGGAAGCAATTAAAATTGACGAGACCAGTTTACGCAAGCTCCTGGGGGCAGCCAACCCGGATGCGGCACTATTGTATCTTTATATTTCCGGCGGCAATGCCCCGGAGGACGCAGAGGGGAATCTGCGCATCAGCCAGTCCCGCCTGACGGTGGCCACGGCCACCCTGCGGCAGCTGGGGCTCTGGCCAGAGAAGCGCAGAAGCGCTATCCAGCCCGGGGAGCGCCCCGCCTACTCCGAAGAGGATGTGCTGGATGCCTCCGAGCGGGATGCCTCCTTCCGGGGGCTTTACGAGGAGATCCAGCGCCAGCTGGGCCGCTCCCTGAACACCGAGGAGCTGAAAATTATCCTGGGCTTCACCCGCTACCTGGGGCTTTCGGCGGATGTGATTCTGCTGCTGGTGCGCTATTGCTGCGAGCGGGCCCGGAAGCGGGGCTTGGATCGCCGCCCCAGCTTGCGCACGGTGGAGAAGGAGGCGTATTTCTGGGCAGAAAACGGCATCGACAGCCTGGAAGAGGCCTCGGCCTACATCCAGAATCAGAATTTCCGTGCCTCCCGGCTGCATCAGGTGATGGATATCCTCCAAATCCGGGGCCGTTACCTCACCCAGGCAGAGGAAAAATACGCCCAGGGCTGGCTGGATTGCGGCTTCGAGGATGGGGTGATTGCCATGGCCTATGAGCGCACCTGCCTGAATACCGGCGGATTGAACTGGGCATACATGAATAAGATTTTGCAGCGCTGGGCCAAGGAGGGCCTGACCACGGCAGAGGCCGTGAAGAGCGGCGATACCAGGCAGCCCCCCAAGGGGGCCTCCGGCCAGCTGGGCCAGGCCGAGCTGGAAGCCATTCAGCGCGTACTGCGGGAGGGATAAGCAATGCCATACAGCAGCGAAGTGGTTCTGCGGGCAAGAAACCGCCTGGCCCAGGCCAAGGAAGACCGGGAATCCGAAAACCGGCAGCACCTGGCCGAGGCCTATGCCAAGGTGCCCAGAATTAAGGAAATCGATATGCTCCTGCGCCGCACCATGGCCCAGGCCGCCCAGGCTGCCTTCCTACAGGGCAGCGACGGCAAGGAGCTTCTGGAAAAGGCCAGAATTCAGAACCTGGAGCTTCAGCAGGAGCGGGCGCTTCTGGCCTATGAAAATTTCGAAGAGGGCTATCTGGACGAGACTCCCATTTGCGAGGTCTGCGGCGGCACGGGCTACATCGGCGCTACCATGTGCGAATGCCTGGCTGAGCTGTGCCGCCAGGAGCAGAAGAAGGAGATTTCCATCCTTACCGGCGGCAAAGAGAGCTTCTCCCAGTTCCGCCTGGACTATTACTCCGACTATACCGATGCCAAATACGGCGCCAGCCCCCGGGCCATTATGGAGCGGAATTTCCAGAGCTGCAAGCGCTATGCCATGAATTTCTCCCCCAACGCCGGCAACCTGCTGTTCATCGGCGGCACCGGGCTGGGAAAGACCTTCCTATCTGCCTGCATTGCCAGAGCGGTGGCAGACCGGGGCTACAGCGTGGTGTACGAAACCGCCGGGCACCTGTTTTCCAAGCTGGAGCAGGCGAAGTTCGGCGGCAGCGAGGAGGCCCGGCGGGAGATTGTCAAATACAATACCTGCGACCTGCTGATTCTGGACGACCTGGGTACCGAGATGCCCGGCCAGTTTGTCACTGCTGCCCTGTATGGCCTGATCAATGACCGGCTTCTGGCCAATAAGCCCATGGTGATTTCCACCAATCTGAATGTGGATGAGCTTACCCGGCGCTATTCTCCCCAGATTGCCTCCCGGCTCCACGGCAGCTTTAACCGGCTCACCTTTGTGGGGGAGGATATCCGGGTGCTGAAGAATCGAGGGCTGTGATGACTGCAATTCTGTTTGATTTAGACGGAACCCTCCTGGACACCCTGGAGGATTTGAAGGATGGGGTGAACCACACCCTGGCGGCCTTCGGCTACCCCACCCGCACCCTGGAAGAGGTGCGCCGGTTTGTAGGCAACGGCGCTGCCAGACTGTTGCAGCTGGCCGTCCCGGCGGGGGCGGACTGGGAAGCGCCCCTGGAGGAATTCCGGCGGTACTATGCTGCCCACTGCCAGGTGAAATCCGCCCCCTATCCCGGCATCCCGGAGGCATTGGAGGCCCTCTCGGGCTACCCCATTGCCATTGTCTCCAACAAGCCGGACGAGGCGGCGAAAAAGCTCTGCCGGGAGTATTTCCCCGGCATCTATGCCCAGGGGGAGCATCCCGGCTGCCCCCGGAAGCCTGCGCCGGATATGGTTCGGGCAGCTATGGCCCATATCGGCGCTGACCGCTGCATCTATGTAGGCGACAGCGAGGTGGATGTGTGCACCGCCCGGAATGCCGGTGTGCCCTGCCTCAGTGTCCTGTGGGGCTTCCGGGATCGCACCGCCATTTGCCAGGCGGGGGGCACCCACTTCTGCCAAACCCCAGGGGAAATGCCCCAAATGCTGGAAAAAATGATAAAGGAACTGGAAGAAAATGGCCAATGAATTCTATGCCCTTTTGGGCCGTATGCGCTATATCACCCGCTGGGGCCTGATGCGTAATACCTTCTCTGAAAACATCCAGGAGCACAGCCACCAGGTTGCCGTCCTGGCCCATGCTCTGGCGTTGATTCGCCGGGACATTCTCCACCTGCCCACCCCCGACCCGGATCGCTGCGCCGTGGCAGCGCTGTACCATGATGTCTCCGAAATCCTTACCGGTGACCTGCCCACGCCCATTAAATACTACAATCCCAAAATCAAGGACGCCTATAAGCAGGTTGAGCGGATTGCCGGGAATCGGATGCTGGATATGCTCCCCCCGGAGCTGCGCCCCAGCTATGCCCCCCTGGTTTTGGAGGAGGACAGGGAGCTGGAGCCCATTGTCAAGGGGGCGGACAAGCTCTCCGCCTACATCAAGTGTATTGAGGAGCAGAAGGCCGGCAACACCGAATTCGATTCCGCTGCCGCAGTTACCATGCAGGCCCTGCGGGACCTCCATCGGGAGGAAATGGATTGGTTTATCGACCATTGCCTGGAGGCATTCAGCCTAAACCTGGACCAACTGTAAGGAATGCTTTTGGCGGCATATAGGGAGCCGCCCCATGAAAAATCAGCCCCAATCCGAACTGTGCGGATTGGGGCTGAAATGCATTTGTTTACTTTTTCTGCCCGTAATAGGCGTTGGGGCCGTGCTTTCTCAGGTAGTGCTTGTCCTGCATCCGCTGGGGGGCGGGGGCGGCGTTGGGGTTCAGTATCCGGGTGAGGATGCCTATTTTGGCGCACTCCTCCAGCACCACACTGTGATACACCGCCTGGTCAGCATCCTTGCCCCAGGTGAAGGGGCCGTGGCTGTAGCACAGCACGGCGGGGACGGCCTTGGGGTCAATGCGCCGCTCCCGGAAGGTCTCCACAATGGTCATGCCGGTGTTGCGCTCGTAATCCTCATCCAGCTCCTGATGGGTCAGGTGCCGGGCACAGGGAATGCTGCCGTAGAAATAGTCGGCGTGGGTGGTGCCGTAGCAGGGCAAATCCTCCCCGGCCTGGGCCCAGGCCACCGCATAGGGGCTGTGCGTATGGACAATGCCGCCGATGGAGGGGAAGGCATTGTACAGCACCAGGTGGGTTTTGGTATCGGAGGAGGGGTTCAGGGAACCCTCTACCTGATTGCCCTGCAAATCCATAACCACCATGTCGCTGGGCCTTAGCACGTCGTAGTCCACGCCGCTGGGCTTGATGACAAACAGCCCCTTCTCCCGGTCAATGCCGGATACATTGCCCCAGGTATAGGTGACCAGCTTCCGCTTGGGCAGCTCCATATTGGCAAGATATACTTGCTCTTTCAGCGCTTCCAGCATATTACAGACCCTCCACAGCGGCCTTTTCCATGGCAAAGGCGCTCTGATACCGGGCCAGGAAGGCATTGAAGCCTGCAATGTCCGCCTGGTCTGCCAGCAGGGTGGTGGAGGCAGCATTGGCAAACACCCGGTTGTCCAGATAATCTGCCAGGGATTCTCCGTCATTCTTCCGCATCATGTAGGCAGCCAGCAGGGCCATACCGTAGGGGCCGCCCTCTCCGGCGGTTTCCATGCAGGAAACCGGCGCACCAATGGCGGCGGAGAGCATCCGCTGTCCTACCCCCGGCGTCTTGAAGAAGCCGCCGTGGCCATACAGCTTGTCCACCTGCACCTTTTCCTCTCTGGTGAGGATGTCCAGGCCGATTTTCAGGGTGGCCAGGGCGGAGAGGATATGGGTACGCATAAAGTTTGCCAGGGTAAAGGAGGCATTGGGGGTTCGGGCGAATACCGGGCGGCCCTCGTCCAGATCCGTCACGCCTTCGCCGGAGAAGTAGTTGTAGCTCACCAGCCCGCCGCAGTCGGGGTCTCCCTCCAGGGCCTTGCGGAAGAGCATGGTAAACAGCGCCCCCTTGTCCTGAGGTGCCCCAATCAGCTGGGCAAACTCACTGAATAGATTCACCCAGGCATTGATGTCGGAGGTGCAGTTGTTGCAGTGCACCATGGCCACCGGCGCACCGGCGGGGGTGGTCACCATGTCAATTTCCCGGTGGACACCCAGGGGATGGTCGGTGACAATCATGGCAAAGTCAGAGGTTCCGGCGGATACGTTGCCGGTGCGCTCCCGCACGGAGTTGGTGGCGACCATGCCGGTGCCTGCATCGCCCTCGCAGGGGGCCACAGGGATGCTGGGCTTCAAATCCCCGGCAGGGTCCAGGAAGAAAGCACCCGCCTCGGTGAGGGTGCCGCCGCAGTCACCGGCGCACAGCACCTTGGGCAGGATATCCCGCAGCTTCCAGTCCATGCCGCTTAGGGTATCGAACCGGTCAATCATCTCCTGGTCAAAGTCCAGCTTCTGGGAGTCAATGGGGAACATGCCGGAGGCCTCGCCGATGCCCATCACCTTTGCCCCGGTGAGCTTAAAGTGGATATAGCCAGAGAGGGTAGTGAGAAATGCCACGTCCTTTACATGGCTCTCTTTATTCAGAATCGCCTGGTACAGGTGGGCGATGCTCCAACGCTGGGGAATGTTGAAGTTCAGGGCTGTGCTGAGCTTGGCGGCGGCCTCGCCGGTGATGGTATTCCGCCAGGTGCGGAACTCTGCCAGCTGGTTTCCATCCTTATCGAAGGGCAGGTAGCCGTGCATCATGGCAGAGATGCCAATGGCTCCCACCTCTGTCAGGGTTACGCCGTATTTTTCCTTCACGTCCCGCTTCAGACCGGCATAGCAGTCCTGGATACCGCTGGCCACGGCCTCCATGGAATAGGTCCACACGCCGTTTACCAGCTGGTTCTCCCACTCGTGAGAGCCGGAGGCAATGGAAATGTGGTTTTCATCAATCAGCACGGCTTTGATTCTGGTAGAGCCCAGCTCAATACCCAGCGCAGTGTTTTTCAGATTCATCGTATTGCTCCTTCCAATTCGGATAGACGCTTCCATGCGCCCGCTTCTACAGGCACATTTTACCATAGCCATACAAGAAATGCAATTCGATTTATGAAAAATGTAGAATAAAATGCTTTCCGCACCCCGTGGAAAGAAAATCTCCGGGGCGTTTCCGTAATAGTGGGAAACCCCGGAGCTTTTGATTTAATCTCTGAAATCAAACATTTTAGAGGGCTTTACATCCAGTACGTCGCAAATATCAAACACCACATCCAGAGAAACCGCACAGTCTGCTGTTTCAATCCGGCTCATATGGGTGCGGCTGACGTTGACCAGCTCTGCCAATTGTGTCTGTGACAGTCCATTTTCCTTACGGTAATAGGCAATGTTCAACCCTAAATACTTATATTTACTATACTGATTTTTCTGCATTTTATTTACTCCTTGGATATATTTCTGTCTCTTATACACATCTCCGAGCCCACGAGACCGAG
>UROL01000106.1 GCA_900549495.1 uncultured Eubacteriales bacterium
AGGACTCATCGTCGATGGTGCCCACGTCGGTGACCAGGGCAACCTTGGTGATGACGTTGCCCTCTGCCTTGGCAGGGGCGCTAAACAGCGCACAGCAGGTGACAACCAGTGCCAGCGCCAGAATAAGGGAAAGAATCTTCTTCATGTATTTTCCTCCTTGAAATTATAATTATCGCAGAAATGTGTAATAACAGCCGGGAAATCCCGCACCCGAAATCGCATTTTTCCATCGACACCATTATAGTACCACCCATTTGATTTGTTTGCAAGGCGTGGTTTTATACAAGATTTGTCCGGAAATTTTGGCATTCTGTCTAAGGCCGCACCGGGTATTTTCCACCGGTGGAAAAACGATTTTCCATCACGGACACCCCCTTACTTTTTTGCCGCAGTGGCTGCAAAAACGGTTGCCATCAGGGGCAAAGCGTGGTATTATAAATAGGATAGGTGAAGAAGCTGTCGCTTTTCGCCACCAGAGAAAACACCGGAGGGCGAAGGGAGAGGCAGCCGCCATGCAGGAGTGGAATGACGTATACGACGAGAACCGGACACTCACTGGCCGGGTGCATCTGCGGGGAACCCCCTGGCCCCCGGGGGAATATGGGCTGGTGGTGTGCGTGTGGGTGTATGATGGCTATGGGCATATTCTGCTGACCCGCCGGGCCAAGGGGAAGAGCTTCCACGGCACCTGGGAGAATTCCGGGGGCGCCGCCAAGGCCGGAGAGACCAGCCGCCAGGCCATTGCCCGGGAGCTATACGAAGAAACCGGCATTTTGGCCACGGAAGAGGAATTCGAATTCCTCTATTCCGACCGGGACAAAAATACCTTTTATGACTTCTACTGTCTGCGGCGGCGGATTCCCCTGAAGCAGATTGTCCTGCTGCCCGGGGAGACCGATGCTGTGATGTGGGCCAGCTACGGAAAGATTCACTGGATGATCCGCACCAAGAAAATCTGCCGCATCATCGCCTCCCAGTACCGCCGTCAGGAGCCAGAGCTAAAAAAGCGGGACCTGACCCAAGAGGGCTGCTAGATTTGTAGAAATTCCAAAGGCCCTGCGGGTTTCCTTTTGGTCTAATACACAATCTTACCGAAAGCCGGAATTCCAGGGCGGTTTTGGCTTGACACCGGCTGGGGCGCATGGTATAATGCGGGACAATGCGGCGCTGGGAAGCGTGTCTGCTTCGTCTTGCCGCAACCGGCAGGACATTTTTTCTGGACAATTCGCAAAAGGAGACTGTTATGGCTGAACGGATGAAGGCAAATGTAATCTCCCCCGCTTCTGAGGCATTCTTTCACCGGCAATTTGTTTCCATTTTTCAGGACGATTGCCTGAATTCTTCTGAATATACCGTTTTTCCCGGTTTCTGTGATGTTCATGTACATTTCAGGGAGCCGGGATTTTCTTATAAGGAGACGATTTTAACAGGCAGCCGGGCCGCCGCCCGGGGGGGCTACACCGATGTGTGCACCATGCCCAACCTGAATCCTGTCCCCGACAGCCCTGCCCACCTCAAGGAGCAGCAGCAGCTCATTGACCGGGATGCCTGCATCCATGTCCATCCCTACGGTGCCATCACTGTAGGGCAAAAGGGGGAGCGCCTGGCCGACCTGGAGGGCATGGCCCCCCACTGCATCGCCTTCTCCGATGACGGCAAGGGGGTGCAGTCGGAGGAAATGATGGCCGCCGCCATGCTCCGGGCCAAGGCACTGGGCAAGATGATTGTGGCCCACTGCGAGGTCAACGACCTGCTGCGGGGCGGCTACATCCACGACGGCGCTTACGCCAAGGCCCATGGCCACCGGGGTATCTGCTCCGAAAGCGAGTGGGGGCAGATTGCCCGGGATTTGGAGCTGGCAAGGAAAACCGGCTGCCCCTACCATGTATGCCACATCTCCACCAAGGAGAGCGTGGAGCTTATCCGCCAAGCAAAGGCCCAGGGGGTGGACGTTACCTGCGAAACCGGCCCCCACTATTTAATTATGGACGACCGGGATTTGCAGGAGGACGGGCGCTTCAAAATGAATCCCCCCCTTCGCAGCGCAGAAGACCGGCAAGCACTGATTGCGGGCATCCAGGACGGCACCATCGACATGATTGCCACCGACCACGCCCCCCACAGCGCCGAGGAAAAGTCCCGGGGGCTGGAAAAGAGTGCCTTCGGCATTGTGGGCATCGAAACCGCCTTCCCCCTGCTATACACCTATCTGGTGAAAAAAGGCATTGTCTCCCTGGAAAAGCTGGTGGCGCTTCTCACCGTAAACCCCAGGAAGCGCTTCGGCATTCCCCAGACCGGCGACTTCACCGTTTGGGATTTGAACGCCGTCTCCACCATTGACCCCAAGGATTTCCTGTCCATGGGCAAGTCCACACCCTTTACCGGCTGGCAGGTTCAGGGCAGATGCATGGCCACCGTATGCGGCGGCAAAATCGTCTACCGGCACCGGTAAGCCCCACTCCGTTCATTTGTAAACCCTTTCCCAAGTCTCAAGGAGGTAACTATAAAAATGGCAAAGAGAACAGACATCAAGAAGGTACTCATCATCGGCTCCGGCCCCATTGTGATTGGTCAGGCGGCGGAATTTGACTATGCCGGCACCCAGGCCTGCCTGGCGCTGAAGGAGGAGGGCTACGAGGTCATCCTGGCAAACTCCAACCCCGCCACCATCATGACCGACACCACCATTGCCGACAAGGTGTATATGGAGCCCCTGACCCTGGAATACATTGCGAAGATTATTCGCTACGAGCGCCCGGATGCCATCGTTCCCGGCATCGGCGGCCAGACCGGCCTGAACCTGGCCATGCAGCTGGAAAAGAAGGGCATCCTGAAGGAATGCCGGGTAAAGCTGCTGGGCACCCCCTTCTCCTCCATCGAGCGGGCAGAGGATCGGGAGCTGTTCAAGGAAATGTGCCAGTCCATCGGCGAGCCGGTGATTCCCTCGGAAATCACCTACTCCCTGGAAGAGGCCAAGGCCGCTGCCCTGCGGATTGGCTATCCTGTGGTGCTGCGCCCTGCCTTTACCCTGGGCGGCACCGGCGGCGGCTTTGCCTATAACGAAAACGAGCTGGTGGAGATTGGCCTGAACGCCTTCAACCTCTCCCCCGTCCATCAGGTGCTGGTGGAGAAGAGCGTGAAGGGCTATAAGGAAATTGAGTTTGAGGTCATGCGGGACTCCAATGACCACGCCATCACCATCTGCGGCATGGAGAACATCGACCCTGTAGGCGTTCACACCGGCGACTCCATGGTGGTTGCCCCCATTATGACCCTGAATGACCACGACCTGAAGATGCTCAACGACTCCGCCATTAAGATTATCCGGGAGCTGAAAATCGAGGGCGGCTGCAATGTGCAGTATGCCCTGAATCCCAAGACCTCGGAATACTTCCTGATTGAGGTCAACCCCCGGGTCTCCCGCTCCTCCGCTCTGGCCTCCAAGGCCTCCGGCTATCCCATTGCCCGGGTGACTGCCAAGATTGCCATGGGCATGGCTCTGGAGGAAATCAAGATTGCCAATACCAATGCCGCCTTCGAGCCCCGCCTGGACTATGTGGTGGCCAAGCTGCCCCGGTTCCCCTTCGACAAATTTGCCAGCGCCACCAACACCCTGGGCACCCAGATGAAGGCCACCGGCGAGGTCATGGGCATCGGCTCTAACCTGGAGGAGTGCCTGCTGAAATCGGTGCGCTCCCTGGAAAACGGCGCATATCACTTCTATCTCGCCAAATTCGACGGCATGGATACCCAGGAAATGCTGCAATACATCAGCGTCTTCCGGGATGACAATTTCTTCGCCATTGCCGAGCTGCTCCGCCGGGGAATTTCCGTGGAGAAAATTGCGGAAATCACCCAAATCACCCCCTTCTTCCTGGAGGCCGGTGCCAGAGTGATTCAGATGGAGAGCAAGCTGGCCGCCAACCCCGGCAATCTGGAAGTGCTGATGGAATCCAAGCGCATGGGCTTTAGCGACCGCTACACCGCCAAGCTCTGGGGCATGAAGGAAATCGAGCTCTGGAATCTACGCAAGCAGAAGAATATCTTCCCTGTGTTCCGCATGGTGGACACCTGCCACACCGGGGCCTATATCCCCTATTTCTATTCCAGCTACACCGGTGAGAACGACTCCATCCGCACCGACAAGAAGAAGATTGTGGTGCTGGGTGCAGGCCCCATCCGCATCGGCCAGGGCGTGGAATTCGACTACTCCACCGTCCATGCGGTGAACACCATCCGCTCCCTGGGCTATGAGGCCATCATCATCAACAACAACCCCGAAACCGTATCCACCGACTACACCACCGCCGACAAGCTGTACTTCGAGCCCCTGACCCCCGAGGATGTAATGAACATCCTGGAATTCGAGCAGCCCGAGGGCGTGATTGCCACCCTGGGCGGCCAGACCGCCATCAACCTGGCAAAGCCCCTGATGGAGCGGGGTGTGAAGATTATCGGCACCGACTGCGATGCCATCGACCGGGCCGAAAACCGGGATTTGTTCGAGAAGCTGCTGGAGCAGCTGAACATCCCCCAGCCCGAGGGTAAGGCCGTCACCCGGATTGAGGACGGCATTGCGGCTGCTGCCAGAATCGGTTACCCTGTGCTGGTGCGCCCCAGCTTCGTGCTGGGCGGCAGAGCCATGCAGATTGTGGCCAACGAAGAGCAGCTGGTGCACTACCTGAAAACCGCCGTGGAAATCGATGCCGACAAGCCGGTGCTGGTGGACAAGTACATCCAGGGCCGGGAGGTGGAGATTGATGCCATCTGCGACGGACACGATGTATTCGTCCCCGGCATCATGGAGCTGGTGGAGCGCACCGGCGTTCACTCCGGCGACTCCATCTCCGTCTACCCCACCTTCTCCATCTCCGACAAGGTCAAGGGCATCATCCTGCAATACGCCAAGAAGCTGGGCCTGGGCATTGGCATCATCGGCCTGTTCAACATCCAGTTCATTGTGGACAAGAGCGACCGGGTGTATATCATCGAGGTAAACCCCCGCTCCTCCCGCACCGTTCCCTTCCTCTCCAAGGCCACCGGCTACTCCCTGGCAGACATTGCCACCGAGGTTATTCTTGGCAAGACCCTAAAGGAGCAGGGCATCTTCAGCATCTACCCCGAGGAGAAGCAGCGCTGGTACGTCAAGGCCCCTGTGTTCTCCTTCAATAAGATTCGGGGCCTGGATGCCTACCTGTCCCCGGAGATGAAGTCCACCGGCGAGGCCATCGGCTATGACCGCACCCTGACCCGTGCCCTGTATAAGGCCCTACAGGCCTCCGGCATGAAGCTGCAAAACTACGGCACCGTCTTCGCCACCATCGCCAAGGGCGACAAGGAGGAGGCGCTGCCCCTGATTCGCCGGTTCTACCAGCTGGGCTTCAACATCGAAGCCACCCGGGGCACGGCGGAATTCCTGAAAAAGAACGGCATCCGCACCCACACCCTGAAAAAAATCAGCGAGGACCCCAACGAAATTCCCGATGCACTGCGGCAGGGGCACATTGCCTACGTCATCAACACCCGCACCCCCGGTGCCGGTGAGAAGGACGGTCTGCTGATTCGCCAGATTTCCACCGAATACAATGTGAACATCTTCACCTCCCTGGACACCGTGAAGGTGCTGCTGGATGTTCTGGAGGAAATTACCCTGACCATTTCCACCATCGACGCCTGAGTGGAGGTGCCATGAAACAGGTTATTTTTGAAATTGTCTCCAACCAGGCGCTGACGAAGGATGTCTACCGGATGGTTCTGTCCGGCGACACCTCCGCCATCACCGCCCCCGGGCAGTTTGTGGAAATCGCTCTGCCTGGCAAATTTCTCCGCCGCCCCATTTCCGTCAACGACTGGGGAGAAAACAGCCTGACCCTCATCTATAAGGTGGTGGGTCACGGCACCGAGCAGATGGCACTTTTGCCCACCGGAACCCGGCTGGATCTGCTCACCGGCCTGGGCAACGGCTACGACACCACCCCCAGCGGGGATACCCCGGTACTGGTGAGCGGCGGCGTGGGCGTGCCCCCCCTGTACGGACTGTGCAAGGCCCTGCTTTCCCAGGGCAAGCACCCCGCCGTGGTGCTGGGCTTCAACAAGGCCGAGGAAATCTTCCTGGCAGAAGAATTCCGGGCACTGGGAGTTCAGGTGCATATTGCCACCGCCGACGGCAGCGTGGGTACCCGTGGCTTTGTCACCGACGTGCTGAAGGCGCTCCCCTACTCCTACTTTTACGCCTGCGGCCCCCTGCCCATGTTCAAGGCCATGGAGGCTGTGGTTTCCACCCCCGGGCAGTATAGCATGGAGGAGCGCATGGGCTGCGGCTTCGGCGCCTGCATGGGCTGCTCCATTCAAACCAGGAGCGGTGCCAAGCGGGTCTGCAAGGACGGCCCGGTTTTCCCCCGAGAGGAGGTCTTCTTCTGATGAACACCAAAGTTAGCCTCTGCGGCATTCCCCTGGATAACCCGGTGATTCCCGCCTCTGGCACCTTCGGCTACGGCTATGAATTCGCCGAGCTGTACGACATTAACCGGCTGGGCACCTTCTCCTTTAAGGGAACCACCCGGGAGCCCCGTTTCGGCAACCCCACCCCCCGGATTGCAGAATGCACCGGCGGCATGATTAACGCTGTAGGCC
>UROL01000107.1 GCA_900549495.1 uncultured Eubacteriales bacterium
TATAAGAGACAGCTCCCCTGCGGGAGAAGCAGCCCGACGGCACCCCCCATCCCTTCGACAGCTTCATCCTCGCCAAGACCCCGGCGGGCCGCTGGGGCACCCCGGAGGATTTGGCCGGCCCCGCCGTGTTCCTGGCCTCCGATGCCTCCGATTTTGTCAACGGCCACATCCTCTATGTGGACGGCGGCATTCTGGCCTACATCGGCAAGCAGCCGTAAATTCCACATTTCCCCTCCAATGAAAAAGCGCCTGTAACCGAAAAACGGTCACAGGCGCTTTGAAACGCTTATTGGGAATCCCGCAGCAGCATAGGGGTGAACATGGGCTTGCCAAACAGCTGGACAAACCGGGGGCACTTAATCAGGAAGGCGTAGTAGACATTGTACCCGCAGCCCAGCATGGTCTCGATATTGCCCATGCCCTTGGCCAGAATCACATCCGCCTGGGCCATAGCCTCCTTGGCCTGGGGCGACAGGGCGGCAATCCAGGTTCCGGCAATCCGGTTGCCGTTGTCAATCACCGGGAAGGGCAGCCCCACGGCGGCGGCATCCTCCCGGGTGGCATCGTTCTGGGTTACGGCGCCCCGAACGCAGAAGGTAATCTCCAGCTGGGGATACGCCTGGTGAATCGCCTCGGCAAACACCCGGTCGAAGCCAATCTCCCCGGCGTTGTCCGTAAGATACAGCAGCTTGCGCCCCTGGGACAAATCCCGGCGGAAGGATTCCAGCACCGGGCCGGTAACGTCTATGTCTTTGGCCCCGGCCAGCATACTGTCCAGCTGCTGGTAGCTTACGTTCCCCTGCAGGGCGGAAAAGTCCAGATAATTTCCCAGAATGGCGAATTGCAGCCCGGCCAGAATGGTATCCTCCGCCTGGTTGACCCGGCGGCGAATGTCCTCCATCCGCTCCAACACAAACCGGTTGGAGTCCAGCTTCTCCTGGCGGTAGCGGTCGATTTCCAGGCCGTACATCTCATGGAGCAAATCCGCCACCTGGGGCCCAAACCAGGGGGCGGGGGCATCCTCCGGGGCGGACAGATACATCTGCATGATTTTTTTCAAAAATGCCGTGGTTTTTGCCTCGTCCCCCAGGGGGCGCACCAGCTCGGCATTCCGGCGCAGATAGCACTGGATGCAATAGGAATCCGCAGGCAGACTCATAGCGATCCCTCCTGTTCCAGGCGAATCAAATCCTCCGGCGCATCCATACGCAGCCGGTATTGGCTGGGGGTGCCGAAGCCGTAGGCCGCCCACAGGAAGGGCACCCCGGCCTCTATGGTGGCCTCCAAATCCCCCTGGGTGTCGCCGATGTAGGCGCAGGAGGCGATGCCGTATTTCTCCATCAGGGTGCGGATGGTTTGGCCCTTGCTGGTGCCGGTGTCGCCGAAGCACAGATGGCCCTGAATATACGGCCCCAGCCCCAGCTTGGAGATGCACAGCTCCGGATAGCCGCACTGGCTGTTGCTGACGATGAACAGACGGTGGCTTTTTGCCAGCTCCTGTATGGCCCGGACAATGCCGGGGTAGCCGATGCGGCAGGGGTTATCCTGGAGATACCGGTTCTCCCGGGCCATGCACCGCTCCATCAGGGCATAGCGCTCCTGCTGGGGCAGGTCGGGGAAAAGCGCATCGGCAATCACCGTCATAACCTTGCCGAACAGGGGCCGCAGCCGCTGGGCATCCACAAGGTACCGCTCCAATCCCTCGTCCCGGAGCTGTAGGTTGTAGCCCTGGGCCACCAGGGCCCGGGAATCCCACAGGGTACCGTCAATGTCAAAAATCAGACTTTCGTATTGCATACTAAACCTCGTCCAGATAGTGGCGGATGTGGCCGGTAATCATGCTCAGGGCCACCGGGTTCTTGCCCCCCTCCGGCACCACCAGGTCGGCATACTTCTTGCTGGGCTCCACATACCGCTCGTGCATGGGCTTCACCGTCTCCTGATACTGGGCCAGCACGCTTTCCAGGGAGCGGCCCCGCTTGGTTACATCCCGCTTGATGCGGCGGCACAGCCGGACGTCGGCATCGGTGTCCACAAAAATCTTAATGTCCATGAGATTGCGTAGGGCCTAGTTTTCGAAAATCAGAATACCCTCCACAATGATGACCTTCCGGGGAATCAGGCGCACCGTCTCGTCGGAGCGGTTGTGAATGGTGAAGTCATACACCGGGCACTCAATGGGGTAGCCCCGGCGCAGCTGCTCCAGATGGTACACCATCAGGCTGGTGTCGAAGGCGCTGGGCTCGTCGTAGTTCAGCTTGCAGCGCTCCTCGTAGAGCATTTCGTCGTGGCGCTTGTAGTAGTTGTCGTGGCTGAGCACCGTCACCTCGCCGCCAAAGTCGTTGATGAGGTTCTTCATCAGGGTGGTTTTGCCGCTGGCGGTACCGCCTGCAATGCCAATGACCAGAATGCCGTTTTCCATATCCAATCCTCCTCAGTCCGTCAGCCCCAGCATACGCCGGGAGCGGCGGATTATTTCCTGGGTGCCCAGGCTGTTTTCCAGGATAAGCTGCCCCTGGCCGTGTTCCAGCAAATCCGCCGCTTCCAGGCGGTGCAGCGTCTCCCGGGCGGTTCCGTCGCCGCCGTCCAGCACGGCCACCCGGGGGCCCAGAAGCCGCTCCATGGCGTGGGAGGCGAAGGGGAAGTGGGTGCAGCCCAGCACCAAAGCGTCCATTCTGTCGGCGAAGGGATCCAGCAGCGTGTGCAGGGTCTGCTCCATCAGGGGGGTATCCACCTTGCCCTCTTCAATCAGGGGCACCAGCTGGGGGGCGGGGATGTTGTATACCTGACAGGCGGAGGCGTACCGCTGGAGCAGGTGGCAGAATTTCTCCTCCCGCAGGGTCACCGGCGTGGCCATCACCCCAATGCGCCCCCCGGGGAACCGGTCCGCCGCCAGCTTCAGGGCCGGCTCAATGCCCACCACAATCAGGTTCGGGTATTTGGCCCGCAGGGCCTCAATGGCGGCGGCGGTGGCGGTATTGCAGGCCACCACCACGGCCTTCAGCCCAAAATGCATCAGATGCCCCACGGCCTCCAGGGTCAGCGCCTCCACCTCGTCCCGGCTGCGGATGCCGTAGGGGGCGTGGGCGGAGTCGCCATAGTAGACAAACCGCTCCCCGGGCATCCGTCTGCGTAGATGCCGCAGAACGCTGAGCCCGCCCAAGCCGGAATCAAAAACCGCAATATAATCCTGTCTGGTGTTCATATTCTCACCTGACCTTTGCTGCGGAGCCCCGGTATCTCCCGGAAAGCTCCCATAAGTTGCCTCTATTCTATCAGATTGCCAGCCATATTTCAACAAAAAAGAGAGCTGCACACCATGCAGCTCTCTTGGGAAACGTGCTTCCGGCGGAATTACTCCGTAGGGGGCAGCTCACCGGCCTGGACAGCTGCCATAATCTTCTTGTTCTTCTCGAAATTGTAATTCACCAGCACGGCGCTGGGGCCGTCGGGGAGATCCTTGATTTCGCCCTTGTAGGTGCCGTCGGCGGGGATCTGGTTGGATACCAGGGTCAGGCCGAACAGATACGGGGTCAGCTCGGTGAGATAGGTCTTAATCTCCTCTTCGCTGAGGTCCGTGATAATCTGCCCCAAAATCTGGTTGATCAGGCTGTCCAGCTCCAGGGGGCTGAGCTTGGTCAGCTTGGACAGCGCCTGGGTCAGGATAATCTGCTGACGCTTCACTCGGTTCATATCGCTGTCGGCGTTGTTGACGTGGCGGGCCCGGGCGTATTCCAGGGCCAGGTCGTCGTTGAGCAGACACACGCCCTCGTGGATGTCGACGTGCCTGTCCAGCTCCAGATACTCGTACTGCTTGTTGTACTGGTTGGCCCAGTCCAGCATATAGGCCAGCTCGTCGCCGTGGAGCTCAACCTCCACGCCGCCGATGGCGTTGATAACGGCCATGAAGGAGTCGAAGCTGAATTCTACATTGCAGTCCACATTGACACCGTAGTTGTTGGCCAGGGTGATGTTCAGCATTTCCATGGCGCCGGCGTCGCCGAACCAGCCGTAGCCCAGGGCATAGGCGGTGTTGATGCGGTTCCAGCCGCAGGTGTGGCCCCGGTAGTTGGGCAGGTCGATATAGCTGTCCCGGAGGAAGGAGGTCATTACCACTGTGTGGGTCTGCTTGTTCAGCGTCAGGAGCATGATGCAGTCGGCCAGCTTGTGCTGCTCATCCTCCCGGGTGTCCTGGCCAATCACAAGGATGTTTACAACCTTCCCGGTTACGCCGTAGTCCGGCTCTGTGGGGGCCTCGGTGGGAGGCTCCGTGGGGGGCTGGGTTTCCTGGGCGACAGGGTCGCTGTCCTGGGGAGGTGCGGTCTCGTCCAGGTTGCCAATCAGGGAGGAGAAATCCTGCCCGGCTGTGTCCTTTTCTTCAAACCGGGCCTGCTGCACCCGGCCAATCTTGGAATTCAGGTACCACCATGCCATGCCCGCCATCAGGCCCAGCATAATCACGATGGTCAGCACCACCGCCAGCACAATCTTCCAGGCACCGCTGCCGCCGCTGCGCCGCTTGCCTCCGCTGTTGTATCGTCCTTGATATGCCATTGCGTTTTCTCCTTTGAAGGGAATTATAATATAATTTTTTCTATTATACACGAAATCCCAGAAAACGCAACATATTTTATGGAATTTCTCCCCGGAAGCAAAGAGGGCTGTCCGCTGCGTTTTAGGATTGCAATGTGGGGGCTTTTTAGGTATAATAGGATATGGGTATATATAACGTTGGCAGATATGCCCCCGGGGCGGAAAATCCCGCCGATTTTTTGAAGATGCCCTTGGCAACGGGGCAGGAAAGGGCAGACGGATATGTTTGCAGAAAATAACAGCTTTCCCAAATTCGAGTCCAAGGTCTGGCTCAGCAGCCCTACCATGCATGGGCCGGAGCTGGAATATATCAGGCAGGCCTACGAAACCAACTGGATGTCCACCGTGGGCGAGAATATCAACCAGGTGGAGCAGCTGGCCTGTCAGCAGGTGGGCTGCCGGTATGCGGTGGCCCTGTCCGCCGGGACGGCCTCGCTGCATCTGGCCATGAAGCTGGCAGGGCAGGAGGCCTACGGAATGCCCAAGGTGGGCCACGGCGCTCTGGAGGGGAAGCGGGTCTTCTGCTCCGACATGACCTTCGACGCCACGGTGAACCCGGTGGTGTACGAGGGGGGCGAGCCGGTATTCATCGATACGGAGTACGACACCTGGAATATGGACCCGGAGGCCCTGGAGCGGGCCTTTATATGCTACCCGGATACCCGGGTGGTGGTGGCGGCCCACCTGTACGGCACCCCCGGCAAGCTGGCGGAGCTGAATGCCGTAATCCGGGCCCACAACGCCATCCTGGTGGAGGATGCGGCAGAGTCCCTGGGGGCAACCTACCGGGGGCAGCAGACCGGCAGCTTCGGCAGGTACAATACCATCTCCTTCAACGGCAATAAGATTATCACCGGCAGCGCCGGTGGCTGCTTCCTGACAGACGACAAGGAGGCCGCCGACAAGGTTCGCAAATGGTCTACCCAGGCCCGGGAAAATGCCCCCTGGTACCAGCACGAGGAGCTGGGCTACAACTACCGCATGAGCAATGTGGTGGCCGGGGTGGTGCGGGGCCAGTTCCCCTATTTGCAGGAGCATATTGACCGGAAGCGGGCCATTTATCAGCGCTATCAGCAGGGCTTGGCAGACCTGCCTGTCAGCATGAATCCCATGGATTTGGAAAACTCCCAGCCCAACTACTGGCTCTCCTGCCTGCTGATTCACCGGGAGGCCATGTGCCCCCAGGTGCGGGGAGAGCAGGATGTGTGCTACCGGAGAACTCCGGGCAAGACCTGCCCCACGGAGATTTTGGAGGCCATGGCCTCCGTCAATGCCGAGGGGCGGCCCATCTGGAAGCCCATGCACATGCAGCCCATTTACCGGCTCAATCCCTTCATCCTGCGGGACGGCAATGGCCGGGCCCGCTCCAATGCCTATCTGCCCGGAGAGGCGGCAGATGTGGGCATGGACATTTTCTCCCGGGGCCTGTGCCTGCCCAGCGACAATAAGATGACCCCGGAGCAGCAGGACAGAATCATTCAGGTCATCCGGGCCTGCTTCCAGTGAGGGCGTGCATGGGAAAGGCAACGTTTTACGAAAAATACACCAAGCGGCTGCTGGACATTCTCTGCGCCGCAGCGGCCATAGCCGTGTTCTGGTGGTTATATCTGATTGTGGCGCTGCTGGTGCTGGTGAAGCTGGGGCGGCCGGTGATTTTTCAGCAGCCCCGGCCGGGCAAGGGGGAGAAAATCTTCCGCCTGTATAAGTTCCGCTCCATGACCGATGCCCGGGATGCCCAGGGAAAACTCCTGCCGGATACGGTTCGCCTCACCCGCTTTGGCAAGGCCCTGCGGGCTACCTCCCTGGACGAGCTGCCGGAGGTGCTGAACATCCTGAAGGGGGATATGAGCATCATCGGCCCCCGGCCCCAGCTGGTGCGGGATATGGTATTTATGACGCCGGAGCAGCGCCGCCGCCATAGTGCTGTCTCTTATACACATCTGACGCTGCCGACGAATAGCCTTGTGTAGATC
>UROL01000108.1 GCA_900549495.1 uncultured Eubacteriales bacterium
CGGCCCTGGGCTCGGTGGGCTCCACCTCCACCCTGGTTACCCTGTTCACCGGCTTCCTGATTGGCCTGGGCAACGGCGTTAACGTGCGTGTGGCCCAGTATCTGGGGGCAAAGCGGGAGGAGGATACCCGAAGCTGCGTCCACACCTCCCTGATTCTGTGCACCCTAATGGGGCTTTTGATTGCAGTGCTGTGCCTGGCGCTGGCGGCCCCCATGCTGGAGCTGCTGAAAACCAAAGAGGATTTGCTCCCCGGGGCGGTGCTGTACTTCCGCATTTACGCCCTGGGAATGCCGGCCCTGGGCATCTTCAACTGCGGCAACGCCATCCTCAGCGCCAACGGCGACACCAAGCGCCCCCTGACCTATCTGGTCATTGCCGGAATTCTGAATGTCATCCTGAATCTGTTTTTCGTCATCGTCTGCGGCATGGCAGCGGAGGGCGTGGCGCTGGCCAGTGTCCTGTCCCAGTATGTGTCGGCGGTGCTGATTCTGATTCATCTGGCCCGGCTTCGGGATAGCTGCCGCCTGGAATGGAAATACCTGCGGCTGTCCTCCGGGGAGACCAGCCGGATTTTGGGGCTGGGCATTCCCTCGGGAATTCAGAATGCCATTTTCGCCGTGGCCAACCTGTTCATTCAGGTGGGTGTCAACTCCTTCAATTCCACCATTGTCTCCGGCAATTCCGCCGCAGTGAATGTAGACAATGTGATTTATAATGTTATGGCTGCCTTCTACACTGCCTGCTCCACCTTCATGGGGCAGAACTGGGGGGCAGGGAAGAAGGACAGAATGATTCAGAGCTACTGCATCAGCCTGGGCTATTCCTTCCTGATTGGAGCCGTGCTCAGCGGTCTGTTCTGGGCCTTTGCGGAGCCCTTCCTCTATATCTTTACCAACGATGCCCAGGTGGTGGCCTCCGGCATGGAGCGGATGCAAATCATGTGCTTCTCCTACGCCCTCAGCGCCTTTATGGACTGCACCATCGCCGCCTGCCGGGGCCTGGGTCGGAGCCTGATCCCCACGGTGATTGTGGTTCTTGGCTCCTGCGTATTCCGCATCCTGTGGGTGTATACCATCTTCGCCCACTTCAATACCATTGCCTCGCTGTACCTGCTGTATCCCTTCTCCTGGATCCTGACCTCGGCGGCAGAAATCGTGTATTTCATCCACTGCCTCCACCGCCTCCACCTACCCCACACCCCGGGGGTATCCCAATAACAAAACCCACAAACCCGCCGCTTCGTTACCAAATGACGAAACGGCGGCTTGCAATTTTTACGGAACCGAAAGAACTCCGTACCAAAACCGGTGCGGGACTGGTGGGGGAAGGTGGATTCGAATTTTGCTATGTGTGTCTATTATAACTTTTTAGGCCGATATAGAGATTGCCGTTGTGATTCTCCACAGAGATTTTCTGAAAAAATGTACACTTCGCCAAATTTTTCACAGATACTTGCATTCGCATTACGAACGTATTACAATAGCCACATCAGGAGGAACCACCATGGAAAAACCAATTCTGCGAATATCTCCGAAAAAGTATTCCGGCGAAACCACCATTGTGTCCATGCGTCTGTCCAAGGATTTGCTAAAGGACATTGATGCGGTAGCGAATGTGACCGGGCGCACCCGGAACGAAATTCTGACTACCAGTTTGGAATTTGCCTTGGAACATATGGAGATTGTGATGAAAGAAAGAGAGGACACCAAAAATGGCAGTGATTAAGTGCAAAATGTGCGGCGGCGACCTGGTGATAGAGCCGGGTGCTACCGTGGCAGAGTGCGAGTACTGCGGCACCAGGCAGACCATCCCCAATCAGGATGACGAGAAGAAGCTGACCCTCTTTGCCCGGGCCAACCGGCTGCGTATGGGCTGTGAGTTTGATAAAGCGGCGGGGATTTACGAGTCCATCGTCGCCGATTTCCCCCAGGAGGCGGAGGCCTACTGGGGTTTAGTGCTGTGCAAGTACGGCATCGAGTATGTGGACGACCCTGCTACCGGCAAGAAAATTCCCACCTGCCACCGTTCCAGCTTCGAGAGCATCATGGAGGACAGTGACTTTGAGCAAGCTCTGGAAAATGCGGACGTTGTTGCCCGCAAGGTCTACCGGGACGAGGCAAAGCAGATTGAAGAAATCCGCAAGGGCATCATCGAGGTTTCCGGCAAGGAGGAGCCTTATGGCATTTTCATCTGCTATAAGGAGACGGACGAGAACGGTCAGCGCACGGTGGACAGCGTCATTGCCCAGGATGTTTACGATGCCCTGACGGAAAAGGGCTACCGGGTCTTCTTCTCCCGGATTACCCTGGAGGACAAGCTGGGGCAGGAGTATGAACCTTATATCTTCGCCGCTCTGAACTCCGCCAAAATCATGCTGGCCTTCGGCACGGATTATGAATACTATAACGCCGTGTGGGTCAAAAACGAGTGGAGCCGGTACCTGAAACTGATGGCCTCCGACAAGAGCAAGCACCTGATCCCCTGCTACAAGGGCATCGACGCTTACGATATGCCCAAAGAGTTTGCGAAATTGCAGGCACAGGACATGGGCAAGGTGGGAGCAATCCAGGATTTGATGAGAGGGATTGAGAAGCTCCTGCCCAGAACCGCCCCCAGCGCCCCGGTGCAGCAGGCGGTTCAGCAGGTAGTGGCCCCCGCCGATAACCGCCAGAGTGCCCAGCTTGACCGAGGCTATATGGCCTTGGAAGACGGTGAGTGGAAAAAGGCGGACGGATTTTTTGAAGAAGCGCTGAACCTGGATGCCCACAGCGCCCCAGCATACATTGGTAAAACATTGGCACAGGAGCAGTGCCGGAATCTCCATGCCCTGGTACAAAAGAAACTGGCAGAGTGCCAGGAGGTGGATGCAGAGAAGAAAGCCATCCAGCCGGAGGAATCCCAGCTTGCCCATATCGAGGAAGCAACGCAGAAGTATAGCATTCCGGGGTATTTTGAGCCGTACAAGGTCAAAGCGCTGTACGAGTATGATTTTTCCTATCCTTCTTATGTTTCTGGTAGAGAGAAACAGCTGGAAAACCAGAAACAATGGTGGGAGAATCACAAACTTCTTTCCCGTGCGGTACAGTTTGCCTCTGGGGATGTTGCAAAACAGTTACAGGCGGAGAAAAAATTTCTTTTGGATTCCCTGACGCAGCGTGTTGAAGAAGCGAAAAAGGAAGAAAAGAATGCCATTGAAAGCGCCAAGCAGAACTATGCCAACTTCCTGATAGAAGCTGACAGCAGGGCAGAAGAAGAACGCTTGCCCCATGCAAAAGAAAGGGAGAACGACTATCAGGAGTGGTGTGCAAAGGCGCAAAAAGAAGACAATGTGTATTTTCTGAAAGAATTGGCTGCAAAATTCGACAAGTTGGGGAATTATAAAGACAGCGAAGCCAAGGCCGAGTTCTGCCGGAATCGGGCCAAAGAGGAAGTAAAAAGGAATGAAGAAGAACAGGAGCGGCAGTCCAGGATCCGTGCGCAGAGGGAAAAGCGTGCAGAAAAGAGAAAAAAGCTATACGAATTACAATAATTGTGCTCCTTCTGCTGGCAATTGCTGGATATTTTCTTGCAACGAAAGTGATTGTTCCTGCTTTACAGCATCAACAGGCGAGAAATTACTTAAATGCCGGTGATTACAACACGGGATATGCTATGCTGGAAGATTTGGGAAAGCACGATGAAGTTATCCAGGATAAATATGACCGTGGTATGTCTTTTTTGGAGACAAAGGACTATGCAGAAGGCTATAAGTTTCTGATTGAAGCTGGAAGAAATGACATTGTCCTGCAAAATAAGTATGAACGGGGCATGGAATTTCTGAATGGGGGATATTATGATACTGCATATCAGCTGTTGTCCAAATCCGGGCATGAGGATATAGTGGCGCAGAGCAAGTATGAGCGTGCTATGGTGCTGCTGGAACGAAAAGATTATGATAGCGCTTACATCCTGCTGGAAGAAGCAGGCAGGGGTGACGAGGTTAAGCAAAACAAGTATGACCGTGCTATGGCAATGTTGGGCGAAAAAGACTATGACAACGCATATAAATTGCTGGAGGAAGCAGGCAAGAATGACGAAATTAAACAGAGTAAACATGACCGCGCAACAGAATTGATTGAAGCAGGAAAATATAAAGAAGCTTATGAATTGCTGAATGAAATCGGCATGACGGACGAAATTAACGCAAGCAAATATCAACGTGCAACAGAGCTGATAAATAAAAAGGACTACGAATCAGCCTGCGATTTATTGTATGAAATCATCGATTACGATGGTGCGAAGGAAAGCCTGTACCAATGTGCAATTTCCTTGCATGATGACAAAAAGGATGAGGAGGCACAAGCAGTATTCAAGCGCTTGGGTTCTTATAGAGACAGCAATGAATTTTGGCAGTATATTGTAGCTGAAAACTTGCTGGCTGAGGGGAGAATAGCTCAGGCTGCAATTGCATTCAATGAGTTAGGCAATTTCCTGGATGCAAAGCATCAATGCCAGAGTGCATGGGATTTGGGGGCACAGAGAGATGCCATCAGTGTCAGTCGAACTCATACTGTTGCGCTGAAATCTGATGGTACAGTAGTTGCAAGTGGGGATAACGAGAATGGTGAAGGCGATGTCAGCAAATGGGCGGATATAGTAGCTATTGGTGCGGGCGGCGTTCATACGGTTGGCCTGAAATCAAGTGGTACTGTTGTAGCTACAGGATTCGACGGTGACGATCGGTGTAATGTCGGCGAATGGACGGATATAGTGGCTGTTAGTGCAGGTCGTTGTCATACAGTTGGCTTGAAATCTGATGGAACAGTGGTTGCTACAGGGGCTAACGATAAAGGTGAGTGCAACGTCGGCAAATGGACAGATATAGTGGCCGTTAGTGCAGGCGATTTGTATACGATTGGGCTAGAGTCCAATGGTACGGTAGTTGCTACAGGGTTTAACGATGTCGGTCAGTGCAATGTCAGTGAATGGACAGATATAGCAGCCATTAGCGCAGGTGGCTGTCATACTGTCGGACTAAAATCTGATGGAACAGTGGTTGCTGCAGGGGCTAACAATTACGGCCAGTGCAATGTCAGCGAATGGACAGATATAGTAGCCATTAGCGCAGGTGGCTGGCATACTGTTGGCTTGAAATCTGATGGTACTGTGGTTGTCACAGGATTTAACTATGACGGTCAATGTAATGTCAGTGGATGGACGGATATAGTAGCTATTAGCGCAGGCAACAGGCATACGCTCGGACTAAAATCTGATGGTACTGTGGTTGTAGTTGGAAACAATGACTTCGGCCAATGTAATGTGGGAGGCTGGAAAGACGTTAGGACTCCACAAAACTGAGAAATATTTTTTTACTTGAGAGAGGTGGGGGAGCTTTGGATAAACAACCGACTACGAATTTTCCACAAGTATTGCTTTTGGGAAATGGACTGAATCGAGCATTTGGGGGCGAAAGTTGGGGGAAAATAATCGAGGAAATATGGCAGAATAACAAGATAAAATTCAATGATATTGTAAGTTTGCCATTTCCTTTGCAGGCAATTGTGGGAACTGATGACAAGGTGGAGACAATTCTTGCTGGTAAGCCAAAATCTTTTTATGGCCTGGAAGATATTGGAAAATTACAATCTTCAATTTGCCGACTGTTAAACATTAAGTTTGACCATATTCTCACAACAAATTACAGCTATGAAATTGAACGAGTTGGAAATCCATCAATCTCTCAAGATGGCGAAAAATGTAAAAACATAATGAAACACACGTCAGCCTGTGAACGTTCAGAATCGAAATACTTATTGCATACCTATAATAGCCTTGTTTATGAAGGTTATGAGAATAAGGTTTGGCACATTCACGGAGAAATGCGTAAGCCGAGTGGGGTGATTTTAGGTCATTACAGTTATGGACGCCTCCTTGGAAAATACATGGAAGAAATGAAGAAGGCAGGGAATAAATATCAAAACAGTCAAAAAAATGGTAAGACCTGTCGAATCGATTCATGGCTGGATGCGTTTATTCTAGGGGATGTGTATATTCTTGGCTTTGGCCTTGACGTTTCAGAAATGGATTTATGGTGGCTTATCAATCGAAAAAAACGTGAAAAAGCAGAGCATGGGAAGATAGTCATATATGAACCATCTTACGGACAGGAGATTAAAGAATCTCTGCTTGATACATATGGCGTAAAAACAAATAATCTCGGGTATCGCACGGAAGTAAAAGGTGATGATTACGCAAAATTTTATGAAGATGCAATATCTGATATACAATGCAAAGTGGAATTATCACGTAGATAGGAGCCGAAAGTCATGCCTAAATTTGTAATCGAATGCCCCGCCTGTGGGCGCTACGCCGAGGCCAAAACCGGCTTTTTTGCACGCAAGAAAATTGACTGTTCCTGCGGCTACACCATCGATGTCCGCACGGACAAGCTGGCAAGCCGCCGTTGCCCCCACTGCGGCAACAACGTGGTGTTCTGACCGCCGGGCCGGATAAGGGGCTGCTGGTATCCCCCCAATGGGAGCAGGAA
>UROL01000109.1 GCA_900549495.1 uncultured Eubacteriales bacterium
GAGATCAGCCTCGGTCTCGTGGGCTCGGAGATGTGTATAAGAGACAGGTATGTATCCGGAGAGGAAAGCGAAAGGCAGCTAAAGCTCCGTGCGGAACGCTTGGGCGTTTGGCCGGAGGCACTATTTGTCCTGTCGGAAACAAGGCTTTCTGATATTCTGGAGGCTGCCGCAGAGACAAAGCCGGATATACTGATTGTGGATTCCATCCAAACACTTTACAATGAGGAAAATGAATCCTCTCCCGGAAGCGTGTCTCAGGTTAAGGACTGCACCATGTCTATGATGCAGCTGAGCAAATCCAATGGCATCACCGTATTTTTGGTGGGCCACATCAACAAGGATGGAAATATCGCCGGCCCCAAAGTTCTGGAGCACATGGTGGATTGCGTACTGTATTTTGAAGGTGACCCCAATTCCTCTTACCGGCTTTTGCGGGCGGCGAAGAATCGTTTCGGCTCCACAAATGAAATCGGCGTCTTTGAAATGCGGGATGCCGGGTTGGTGGAGGTTCCCAACCCATCTCAGATGCTGCTGGAGGGCCGCCCGGAAGGGGCCAGCGGAACCTGCGTCTCCTGTGTGATGGAGGGGACACGTCCTGTCCTGGCGGAAGTGCAGGCTCTGGTAGCAAAAACTACAATGAACGTACCCCGCAGAGCATCGGATGGATTCGATTTTAACCGTGCTGTCCTGATGCTGGCGGTGATGGAGAAACGGGCCGGGCTAAAGATGAGCCTTTTTGATGCCTATATTAATGTAATAGGAGGTCTGCGCCTGGATGAGCCGGGGGCGGATCTGCCCATTGTACTGGCTCTGGCTTCCTCATATCGAGACCAAAGCATACCGGATGATTTGGTGGCAATTGGTGAAGTCGGCATGACAGGGGAGATTCGTGCAGTCTCCCATATGAACCAGCGTCTGGCAGAAATTGCACGTTTGGGCTTCAAAAAATGCATGATTCCCCGAGGTGGCTCCGAAAAATTGGAGATTCCGGAGGGGTTATCCGTATACCGGGTTCGAAATATTCGCGAAGCCATTGAAGCTGCGTTGTAATCTGAAAGCGCCTCAGAGCACATAAACTCTGGGGCGCTTTTGAAATACTATCACAGTAGAAAATGTCCCAGTAGCATCCCAATGGCAAAGCAAACAATACCAAATATCAAAAATTCAATAGGATTTCGCACATACCGAACACGGACAATGCGCTTGATTACTGGCTTTTCTACAGTCCGCTCATAGGTTTTGATTATGGGCTTTTCTACATATCGAATAACCGGCTTTTCCACCGGTTTCTCCACAATTTTCTCACGGATTTCCGGGACAGGAACATATACCTTTTCCACCTTGGTATTTGATGCTTTGCCTGTGGCAAGATATTCTACATCTGTGCTCAGCACATCGGCTAACTGAATCAGCCGAACCGTATCTGGGCTGGAAGTATCATTTTCCCATTTACTGACAGCCTGCCTGGAAACATTCAGTAGGGAAGCGACCTGCCCTTGAGAGAGGCCAACGGTCTTCCGAAGCTCGGCAATGCGTTCGCCTATGGACATATTTACGCCTCCTTGTGATGAAAACATGTCAATTTTTAGTTGCTTTTTATATTATACAGTATTTATTCAGCAAAAACAATATGTCATTTTTCTGAAAAATCCAATTTGGACAGGGGATTGGCCTCTGCTGCAATTTTCAGCTCGGTATTTTCAATGTGGGTATATATTTGGGTCGTATTCAAATTTTCATGGCCAAGAACCTCCTGAACCGTTTTTACGTCCACACCACCAGAGAGCATCATGGTTGCGGCGGTATGACGCAGCTTATGTGCAGAAAACTGCGTGGAGTCCAACCCGGCCTGCAGCAGTGCCTTCTTAACCAAACGGTGGACAGCCGTTACGCTAATCCGGTTTCCGTCTCGGGAGCCAAACAGTGCCCGGTTGTCTGACAAAACCTTCTTTTGGCGTTCTTCCATGTATCCGTCAATTGCCTTGCGGCATGCAGTTCCGAAGTATACAAAACGCTCTTTGTTGCCTTTGCCTACCACACGAATCCGGTCCTCATAGACGTCGGTGATATTCAGCCCAACCAGTTCACTGCGGCGGATGCCGCAATTCAGGAAGAGCATTAGAATTGCGTAATCTCTTTTTTCGTTGGGGCCAGACACTGCCTGCAGAAGTGCTGCGGATTCCTCCATGGTTAGATATTTTGGAAGACTTTTACGGAGCTTCGGATATTCCATTTCTGCAACTGGGTTTTCGGACAGCTGCTTCGTCCGCACCGTCAAATACTTATAGAAGGATTTAATTGCAGAGAGCTTCCTTGCTCTGGCAGCAGCTGCAATGCCGTGGTCTGACATGGGTTCATCCGGATTCAGCGGCCGGTCGTTGGCAAGATAGGAGAGGAAATCGAAAATATCGCTGGTATCGATGTTTCGAATAAAATTGAGATCCACATCCTTGATACTGATGGTTTCCAAATCGGTATTGATGGGCATATCATTTCGCATCAATTTTATAAACCGCAGGAAAAGACGCAAATCCAGGTAGTATTCTGAAATCGTCAAAGGAGATTGGCCTTTGATAGTCTCATGGTAGACAAGAAATTCTCGCAGTATCTGCGGGCAATCGCTGTAGCGCTGCATAGAAATACCTCCACAATATGTCTTGACCTGTTTAGTATAGCACATTTGCGCGTCCAACGCAACAAAATTTTTATTTTGTTGCGTTGGACGAATCCAGCGTACAGTGTACCACATCCTTATGCAGCGCTCCCCCTTTGGGCCGCCGTGGGCGTATCGTGTTTCCCTTCTGAGAAGGCAGACTCGTTACCGGTCTGTGCCTGGATGAAACTTTGAACGCTGCACCTTACCATTTTTGCATTGCTGTTCGTTCGGTTATTATATCATCAACATATTTTTTTCGCAATTCCCGGAGCATCGTTCACAAAATCTTTCCAAACTTGATTTATTGATGAAAGTCAATCTTTCCGGCTTGATTTGAATGGCACTCCCCTTTCTTTTCCTGTTTTATATCTTAAAAACGTGTGTTGCAGCTTTATTCATCTAAAAAATCCCCTTTACTTTTTGCGCTATAACCTGTAAAATGAAAGTATCAGAAATATCTCTCAGGAGGCGATTAAACAAATGAGCATCAAAAGAATTGGCGTGCTCACCAGCGGCGGAGACGCTCCCGGAATGAATCCCTGTGTCCGGGCGGTGGTGCGTACTGCCATTTACCATGGTATTGAATGCTATGGTATTCGTCGTGGCTGGAATGGCTTGATTTCCGGTGACGTGATTCGTTTGGACGAAAAGAGCGTTGCACATACCATCAACCGCGGCGGCACGATTCTCTACACTGCCCGCAGCAAGGAATTTATGACAGATGAAGGCCGACGCCGTGCTGTTTCCACCTGCAAATTCCTTGGCCTGGAGGGTATTATTGCAATTGGTGGCGACGGTACTTTCCGGGGCGCACGGGAACTGAGCAAATACGGTATCAACGTCATTGGCATTCCCGGCACCATTGACAATGATATCAGCTGTACAAATTACTGTATCGGCTTCGATACCGCTGCCAATACGGCCATTGAATGCATCGATAAGCTGCGTGACACCATGCAGTCCCATGAGCGCTGTTCTGTTGTAGAGGTTATGGGCCGCAATGCCGGATATCTGGCAATGTATGTGGGCCTCGCCTGCGGCGCTACTGCCGTCCTGGTTCCGGAAGAGCCCATTGATTTCGAACGGGATGTAATTGAAAAAATCCGTCAGGCTCGGTTCAACGGATTTACCCACTATATGATTGTTGTTGCCGAAGGCGCTGGCTCTGCTGCGGATATTGCCGCAAAGATTAAGGATGCCATTGACCTGGATCCCCGTGTGACTGTGCTGGGTCACATTCAGCGCGGCGGAAGCCCCACCGGACGTGACCGTGTCAATGCCACCAAGATGGGCTACCTGGCCGTGGAGCTGCTGCTGGCCGGTAAGACGAACCGTATCGTCTGTACCCATGACGGCTCCTTCTCCGACGTGGACATTGACGAGGGTCTTGCCATGAAGAAGAGCATCCAGCAGATGGAAGTGGACGTCCTGGCCGCTATGACCGGAATCTGACCATTCAGAAGGCCGGTTTATCCCCTTCTCCCCTTCCCTATTATGCCACTGTGTCATCTGTTGCCGGTGGCTCAACTGCATATATGCAAAGACTCGCACCGGCCATCGGGATGCCGCAGGGTATCCGGCCTGTGCGAGTTTTTCTTTGGTGTTTGGGGAATTTGAGCTCCCTATGACAGTGGGGGCCGGATTCCCATTTGGAGGAATCCGGCCCTGAGCATTATAAAATTTGCTTACAGGTGCAACACCCGGTCCTTGATTTCCTGGGTGCGACCCTGGTTCCAAAATTGGGTGCCGATATAGCCGCAGGTGCGGCGGGCGACATTCATCTTGCTCTGGTCCCGGTTGCCGCACTGGGGGCAGACCCAAACCAGCTTGTTTTCATCCTCTTGGATTTCAATTTCTCCGTCGTAGCCGCAAATCTGGCAGTAGTCGGACTTGGTGTTCAGCTCGGCATACATGATATTGTCGTAGATGAACTGCATCAGCTCCAACACTGCATCGATGTTCTGCTGCATATTGGGAACCTCTACATAGCTGATGGCGCCACCGGGAGACAGCTGCTGGAATTCCGCTTCGAAGCGCAGCTTGGTAAAAGCGTCGATTTTTTCGGACACATGGACATGGTAGGAGTTGGTGATATAGCTCTTGTCCGTGATACCGGCAATCATGCCGAAGCGCTTTTGCAGACACTTGGCAAATTTATAGGTGGTGGATTCCAGGGGGGTGCCGTACAGGGAGAAGTCGATATTGTGCTGTGCCTTCCAGGTCTTGCAGGCATCGTTCATATGCTGCATCACCCGCAGGGCGAAGGGCTTGGCCTCCTCGTCGGTATGGGATTTTCCGGTCATATACTTGACGCACTCATATAGTCCTGCGTAGCCCAGGGAGATGGTGGAGTAGCCGCCGTACAGCAGCTTATCAATGGGCTCACCCTTTTTCAGCCGGGCAAGGGCACCGTACTGCCACAAAATGGGGGCAGCATCGGACAATGTGCCCTTGAGCCGGTTGTGGCGGCACATCAGCGCTTCGTGGCACAGCTCCAAACGCTCATCAAAAATCTTCCAGAACTTGTCCATGTCCCGCTCAGAGGACAGGGCCACATCCACCAGATTGATGGTAACAACGCCCTGATTGAACCGGCCATAGTATTTTGGCTTGCCATTTTCGTCCACATAGGGGGTCAGGAAGGAGCGGCAGCCCATGCAGGTGTAGCAGTGGCCCTGGCCGTTCTTGTCCACCTTCAGCTCCAGCATTTTCTTTTCACTGATATAGTCGGGAACCATTCGCTTTGCGGTGCATTGGGCGGCCAGCTTGGTCAGGTACCAATAGGGCGTACCCTCCCGGATGTTCTCCTCTTCCAGCACATAAATCAGCTTGGGGAAGGCTGGGGTAATCCACACGCCCTTTTCGTTTTTCACGCCCTCGTAGCGCTGGCGCAGAGTCTCCTCGATAATCATTGCCAGGTCTTTCTTTTCCTGTTCGTTTCTGGCCTCGTTCAGGTACATAAAGACGGTGATAAAGGGTGCCTGGCCGTTGGTAGTCATCAGGGTGACAACCTGGTACTGAATGGTCTGCACACCCCGGCGCACTTCGTCCCGAAGACGATCCTCTACCACCTTGGAGATGGCTTCTTCGGATGGGGTAATGCCGAAGACGTCCATTTCCTTTTCCACATTCTTGCGAATCTTCTCCCGGCTGATCTGCACAAAGGGGGCCAGGTGGGTCAGAGAGATGGACTGACCGCCATACTGGTTGGAGGCCACCTGTGCGATAATCTGGGTGGCAATGTTGCAGGCGGTGGAGAAGGAATGGGGCTTTTCAATCAGCGTACCGGAAATCACGGTGCCGTTTTGCAGCATATCCTCCAGATTCACCAGGTCACAGTTGTGCATGTGCTGGGCGTAATAGTCGGAGTCGTGGAAATGAATGATACCGTTCTCGTGAGCGGCTACAATCTCCGGGGGAAGCAGAATACGGTTGGTGATATCTTTGGAAACCTCACCGGCCATATAGTCACGCTGTACGGCGTTGATGGTGGGGTTTTTATTGGCATTCTCCTGCTTGACCTCTTCGTTGTTGCACTCAATCAGGCTGAGGATACGGTCGTCGGTGGTGTTGGACTGGCGCAGAAGGCTGCGGGTGTAGCGGTAGGTAATGTATTCCTTGGCGACTTCAAAGGCACCATGGGCCATAATGGATTTTTCTACCAGGTCCTGGATTTCTTCCACGGACGGGCTGCGCCCCATTTCTTCGCAGGCAACCTCTACCCGTTCGGAAATACGGCGAATCTGAAGGGGGGTCAAACGGACCTTTTCATCGGCGGCCTGGTTGGCCTTGGTGACGGCTATATTGATTTTCCTGTCTCTTATACACATCTCCGAGCCC
>UROL01000110.1 GCA_900549495.1 uncultured Eubacteriales bacterium
CCTTCATAACCTCCAGCACCTCGCCCACCATTTCCGGGTCCAGGGCGGAGGTGGGCTCGTCAAAGAGCATCACTTCCGGCTCCATCATCAGCGCCCGGACAATGGCAATCCGCTGCTTCTGCCCGCCGGAGAGCTGGATGGGATAGGCATCCGCCCGATCCTCCAGCCCCACCCGGGCCAGCAGCGCCCGGGCCTTCTGCTCGGCCTCGGCCCTGTCCATGTGCTTGACCTTCATGGGGGCGATTATCATATTCTGCAAAATGGTCTTGTGGGGGAACAGGTTGAAGTGCTGGAACACCATGCCCATTTTCTGCCGGTGGACATTGATATTCACCTTGGTTTTCTTGCCGCTGGCATCCTGGGTATATTTCTGGGTAATGTCCACCCCATCGAAGAGGATGTGGCCCCCGGTGGGCACCTCCAGCAGGTTCAGGCTGCGAAGCAGGGTGCTTTTGCCGGAGCCGGAGGGGCCGATGACCACCATCACGTCCCCCTTGTTGATATCTACGCTTACATCGTCCAGGGCCTTGATGGCACCATGGTTATAGTGTTTTTCCAGGTGCTGCACCTGAATCAGCTTATCTCCGGTCGCCACGGCTCATTCTCCTTTCGAAATAGGCAATAATCTTACTGGTGGGGAAGGTCAGGCAGAAGTACACCACGGCGGCAATAATCAGCGGCTCGCCGATGGAGAAGGTTGCCGCCTTGATGGAGTTGACACCGTACATAATCTCCTGCACACCGATGGTGTAGCAGATGGAGGACTCCTTGATGATGGTGACGAACTCGTTGGCAATGGCGGGCAGAATATTCTTAATGGCCTGAGGCAGCACAATCAGCCGCAGGTTCTGCCACTGGGTCATGCCCAGGCTTCTGGCTGCCTCGGTCTGGCCCATGTCGATGCTCTGGATGCCGGAGCGGATGATTTCGCACAGGTAGGCACCGGAGTTCAGGGACAGGGCAATCACGCCGGGGAGGAACCGCTCGAACCGGATAAAGCCAAACAGCTTGAACCGGGGCAGAGAGACGCCGGACAGCAGGATATTATACACAATAAACAGCTGCACCAGCATAGGGGTAGCCCGCAGCACCTCCACATACACCGTGGCCAGGAATTTCGCAATCTTCAAATTGGAAAGGCGGCAAATCGCCAGCACCAGCGCCAGGACAAAGCCAAAGAGCACCGTCAGGGCAGACAGGCACAGGGTGCATACCATGCCCTGCTCAATCAGATTGATGTATTCAAAGGCTTTCTCAAAACCGTTCCAGGATAACAATGACATCCGCTCCTTATATGATAATCATTCCGCAAATTGCCGGGGTTCTTTCGGACACCAAGAGGGGGTTGTCCCACGGCGGTGAGGCAACCCCTCTTGAAAAGGTTGGGATTTACTGCTCGTCCAGCAGGCCTTCGATGATATCGCCGCCAGCCAGCTCGTTGGCCTCGGCCACGAAGTTGTCCATGCTGCCGTCTGCCAGTGCTGCGGCGATGGCCTCGTTCACCCCTGCCAGCAGGGCCTCGTTGCCCTTGGACACGCCCACGGCGGAGCCGGCCTGCTCATAGGGAACCTCCAGCAGCACCACCAGCTCGGGATAGTTCTTGGCGTAGCTCTCGGCCACGGCGGTCTCGATATAAGCGCCGTCCAGGTGACCGGCCAGCAGCTCGGCCACAATGTCCGTCACCTTGCTCAGCTCCACAATGTCAGCCTCAGGAGAGTTCTCCTTGGCCAGGTTCACCTGGATGGAGCCAATCTGGGCGCCAATCTGGTAGTCGGGGTTGTTGGTGTCTTCCAGGGTCTTGAACATATCCTCGTTGCCCTTGACGGTGACGAAGGACTGGCCGCCCAGATAGTAAATATCGGAGAAATCCATCTTGTCCATCCGGGAGGGGTCGGGGGAATAACCGGCCATAGCCAGGTCCACGTTCTTACTGGCCAGCTCCATCAGGGTGCCGTCAAAGTCCATGGGGATGACCTCCAGCTCCAGACCAAGATAATCGGCAATGTACTGGGCCAGAGCCATATCGAAACCGGCCAGGGTGGGATTGCCTTCTTCGTCCAGTGCGTAGAACTCATAGGGTGCGAAGTCCGGGCTGGTGGCCACGGTGAGCACGCCGGGGTTCACGGTGGTAATCTCTTCCTTGTCCTCTGCAAAGCCTGCCATCACGAAGAGGCTGCTCAGCATTGCCAGTGCCAGAACCAGAGCGATAATCTTTTTCATAATGATGTCTCCTTTTTATTATTTTGTTTTTCCCGTGAGGGATTGTTTATGTTGGAATTATAGCGCGTATATTATGCATTGTCAACTGTATTGTCATACAAGTTTGAGCCGCTATTGGCAGGGCTTTTTATGGTAAAAATCACAAAAACATTCAGTTTAATCAGTATAATTGAATATTCACCCCTTTTATGCAGAATTTGAAGTGAATATATATTCATTTATTACGCCAGAAAATGCAGCCAAAAAAGGTGCGCCGCAAAAATGCAGCGCACCGGAAAAACATGTGTATCCCCAGCCTACCAGCCCACGGCAATGGCATAGGTTCCCGGGGCCTGGAACCGGCCCTCGATTACGTCCCCCAGGTTGCAGGTCAGCAGCTCCCAGGCATCGGCATCGTCTGCCAGGAAGAACAGGCCAATGGCCCGGTTTATGGTGGACCAGACCTTGAAGCTGACATCGTATACCTCTTCGTCACAGGTCACATGACCGGTGGCCATCAGGGTCAGGCGGCCGGGGGTGAACAGCACATCCTCGGGGATCACTCCCTGGCTGCACTCCACAGCATCGTCCAATTCATCGGCAGTGGGACACTTCTCCCGGAGTGCCTCCCGGCAGGTCACGCCAGGGGTGGACATCAGCACCTTCACCAGGGATTCCCCAGCCGCCGGAACCCACACCATCCCAACCAGCAGCACCAGAGCCGCCGCAAAAGCAAGAACCTTTCTCATAACAATACCTCCTGTTTCCGGGTAATTCCATCCAAAACCAACACGGAAGCGTACTGGAATCTCCTCTTTATTATAAATTTAACCGGTCTGCTTGTCAAGAAGGTTCTCTCCCATAAATGTGATTTTCGCACAAAAAGTTCTGCATATATCGACATTCATTGGTGCATTTGCAGCCACAATGCGGATTTGGCGAAGGAGCTTATGAATAAGCACCTGACTGTTTTGTGTGATGCGGTTGTTGAGCAGGAGGATTTGATGCAGGGCTAGACTCCAGCAAAATCTCCGCTTAGACTTTATGGATTCTATTCCCTTATTGAAGACATATTTGCTTCTTTGGGAATTTTGTTCTCCCTCCAACTATTGGTATAGAGCCTACAAAACCGCCGCTTCGTTTTGGTACGAAGCGGCGGTTTGTAATGTTCTTACAGCTCCACGTCCATCTTGGCGATGACGGCGGCGCAGCGGGGGCACAGGCTCTCGGTGTTGGCGCTGAGGGAGTGCATCCAGCAGCGGGGGCACTTCTCACCCTTGGCCTCGGTGACACCCACGGTCAGGCTGGGGAAGTTCTCGCCGTTGGCGACCTCGGCACCCTCCTCGGGAGAGGCCCAGGCGCAATCGGAGACGATGAAGATTTCTGCCAGGTTCAGGCCCTCGCAGGCGGCCTTCACGGCCTGGTCAGCGGTTTCCAGGGTGACATGGGCTTCCAGTGCCTTGCCAATCCGCTTGTCGGCTCTTGCCTTTTCCAGCACGCCGTTGACATCCTGGCGCAGCTTGATAACGGTATCCCAGCGGGCCATGGCCTCCTCCGGCAGCGCATAACCGGCGCAATCGGTGGGCATCTGGTTCAGCAGGATGTTGCGGCAGTCGTCCTCCTTGCGGTGGGGCATGGACTGCCAGATTTCGTCGCAGGTGAAGGCCAGCACAGGGGCAAACAGCTTTGCCATGGCATCCACAATCAGATACAGGGCAGTCTGGGCGGAGCGGCGGCGCAGGCCGTCCTTTTCCTCGCAGTACAGCCGATCCTTGATAATGTCCAGGTAGAAGGAGCTGAGGTCAACCACGCAGAAATCGTTGATGGCGTGGGTTACCATGTGGAATTCATATTCATTATAGGACTTGCGGCAGGCGGCGATGAGGCTGTTCAGCTTGGTCAGTGCCCAGCGGTCCAGCTCCTCCATCTGCTCCGGTGCCACCAGATTGTCCGGGTCAAACTCGTTCAGGTTGCCCAGGCAGTACCGGGCGGTGTTGCGGAATTTCAGGTAGTTCTGGGCAATCTGCTTGAAGATTTCCTTGGAGCAGCGCACGTCTGCATGATAGTCGGAGGAGGCAGCCCACAGGCGGACGATGTCTGCGCCGTAGTCCTTAATCAGGTCGGCAGGGTCCACGCCGTTGCCCAGGGACTTGTGCATGGCTCTGCCCTGGCCATCCACCGTCCAGCCATGGGTCAGCACCTGCTTGAAGGGAGCGCCCCGGTCCAGGGCACCCACACTGGTCAGAAGGCTGGACTGGAACCAGCCGCGATACTGGTCGGCACCCTCCAGATACACGTCCGCAGGCCACAGGTCGGGATGGTCGTGCATCAGGGAAGCGTAGTGGGTGGAGCCGGAGTCAAACCAGCAGTCCAGGGTATCCTTTTCCTTGGTGAACTGCTTGCCGCCGCAGTGGGGGCAGGTGAAGCCCTCCGGCACCAGCTCCATGGCTTCCCTCTGGAACCAGATGTTGGAGCCGTATTCGTCAAAGAGCTGGGACAGCTTTTCGATGGACTCCGGGGTGGAAACCGGCTTGCCGCAGTCCTGGCAGTAGAACACAGGAATGGGCAGGCCCCAGCGGCGCTGGCGGGAAATGCACCAGTCGGCACGCTCCCGAATCATGCTCACCATCCGCTCGCCGCCCCAGGCGGGATACCACTGGACATTTTCGATGGCCTCAATGGCCTTGTCCTTGAAGGATTCCACGGAGCAGAACCACTGGGGGGTGGCACGGAAGATAACCGGCTTCTTGCAGCGGTCATGGTGGGGGTAGGAGTGGACAATCTCCTCGGAGGCAAACAGTGCGCCGGACTGCCGCATATCCTCCAGAATAACGGCATTGCTCTCCTCGGTCTTGAGGCCGGCGTATTTGCCGGCGTAGTCGGTGTGGCGGCCATAATCGTCTACAGGCACAATCAAATCCATGCCGTAGCGCATACAGGTCACATAGTCGTCGGCACCGAAGCCGGGAGCGGTGTGGACGCAGCCCGTACCGGAATCCATGGTGACGTACTCGGCGTTCACCAGGCGGGAGGTCTTGTCGATGAAGGGATGCTGGGCCAGCATATTTTCAAAGAAGGAGCCGGGGTAGCTTGCCAGCACCTGATAATTTTCAAAGCCGCCAATGTGCATCACCTTGTCCATCAGAGCCTCTGCCATGATGTAGGTCTCGCCGTTTTCGGCCTTCACCAGCACATAGCTGTCCCGGGGATGGAGGCAGATGCCCAGGTTGCCGGGCAGTGTCCAGATGGTGGTGGTCCAGATGACGAAGTAGGTGCGGCTCAGGTCAAACTGGCTCAGCTTGCCCAGGTCGTCCTTCATCTTGAACTTCACATACACGGTGGTGCAGGGGTCATCCTTGTATTCGATATCGGCCTCTGCCACGGCGGTGACGCAGTTGGGGCACCAGGACACGGGCTTGAGCCCCTTGTAGATGTAGCCCTTGTCGAACATCCGGCCAAACACCTTGACCTCCTGGGCTTCAAAGTGCTTGTCCATGGTGCGGTAGGGATGCTCCCAGTCGCCCACAACGCCCAGGCGCTTAAAGCCCTCCCGCTGCTTGTTGATGAAGTCCTGGGCGAATTCCTCGCAGGCTTCCCGGAACTCGGGCACGGTCATGTCCTTGTTCAGCTTCTTCTTGGAGGTCTCAATGGCCCGCTCGATGGGCAGACCGTGGTTGTCCCAGCCGGGGACATAGGGGGTATAGTAGCCGGTCATGGCATGGGAGCGCACGATAAAGTCCTTCAGGGTCTTGTTCAGGGCGTGGCCCATGTGGATATAGCCGTTGGAGAAGGGAGGGCCGTCGTGCAGCACGAAGGGGGGCAGGGCCTTGTTCTTTTCCAGCATGGCGTTGTACAAATCCATGTCCTGCCAGGCCTTCAGCATACCCGGCTCCCGGGCAGGCAGACCGGCTTTCATGGGGAAGTCGGTTTTGGGGGTAATGATGGTGTTTTTATAGTCCATAGAAGGTAAAGTCCTTTCTGAAAATTCTTCCAACCAGAGCGGTTGGGTACATAGCAAAGTGTAAATAATTCAGAGCTCCCGTAGGGGCGATAAAAATCGCCCGCACCCTCACGGTTTCAGAGCGGCACGTTGAATGGTACGGCTTGTTCCCGGCTCCCTCTCTGAGGGAGTGTCGTTCGTTGGTTAATTCATGCCAATGGTTTACACACCAGCGCATATTGGCTCTGAAATTTTTGAGCGGTTACGTTCACCGGAGTACACTCCCT
>UROL01000111.1 GCA_900549495.1 uncultured Eubacteriales bacterium
ACGAGATCAGCCTCGGTCTCGTGGGCTCGGAGATGTGTATAAGAGACAGGTCAGAATGGGGATCAGGTTGAAGTCCTGAAAGATATAGCCAATCTTCCGCCTGCGTATTCCGGACAGCGTCTCGTCATCGGCGGAGCCGAGGTCCACGCCGCCCACCTCCACGCTGCCGGAGGTGGGGTGCTCGATACCGCCAATCAGGTTCAGAAGGGTGGTCTTGCCCGAGCCGGACGCCCCACAATGGCGACCATTTCCCCCGGCGCAACGGTGAAGCTGACGTGATCCACGGCGTAGATATCCTCATCACCCTGCCGGAACATCTTGGTCAGATTTTTTACTGTAACTGCATTCATCGGAAAATCTCCTCTCTGCTGCGTTATAGCAGGCGCAGGATGCCCTTGAGCGAGCGGTGTATGGGGTACCAATAGGCAAACAGCAGCAGCGCCGCCAGAGCCGCGTATACTGCGACCATCCCGCCGTCAAGGTGCAGCGGGACTTTTTGCCACACGCACAGCAGCGCCGTCAGGGGGAGAGCAATCAGGAACGGCACAGTGACGGCAATGGCGGTGGAAATCCCGGCCTGCCTTGTATAAGAGCGGTACAGCGTTCGCTTCGATGCCCCCAGCCTGTGAAGAGAACGGATAACCGGGCGGCTGTCCCAGATGTAGCCCCAGAGCCGGACATAGAGAATCAGCAAAATGAGCAGGAACAGCGCCGCAAAGACGTATCCCAGCAGCAGATACACGCCGGAGGACATCTCCCGCAGGAAATCGGCACCCGACTGGCGGTTTGTAATTGCGTACTCCGCTCTCGCAAAGCGGGCCTGCAAAGCGGCCTCCACCTGTCCGTTCATGGCAGGGTCCAGCAGAGCAATCTCTATGCCGGTTGCCGGAACCGAGGCGATGATGTCCGCATACAGCTCGTCGCTGACATAGATATCCAGCGCCCATCCGGAGGGCTTCGTGTCCGCCAGAGCAGCCACCGTCAGCACAGTCACATCCTCCGGTGCAGGCTGCCGGATAGCCCCGTTTATATCGTAATACGCCTCTGACCGGCAAAGCCGAAGCACATCGCCGGGGTGGCATCTCGACTTGCGGCTGGTGGCAATTTCATACTTGGAGAGGGTCTGTGCTGCCGTGTCAAGGCTGCTGTACGGCCGGATTTGCAGTGGCTTTTCCGTCTCATCCGGAGATTCGGGCAGCAGGATATAGCCCCGGGGCTCATATATGGGCCGTATCCGCTCCACCCCCTCCAGAGAGGAAACATACGCCATATCTTCCCCAGAGAAGCCCTCTCCGTCATAGACGGAATGGGAAACCCGCAGTCCCCATTCCTCCTCTGCGCCTGTGACCTGCAAGGCCAGGGTGAGAATGTGGAACAGGAGCAGAAAAACCACCATGACAGGAAGGGAAACGGCAAGGCAGGAGCGGAAGCTGCGGTCCGTGCGGCTGCGCCACAGGCCGCATAGGGTTGCCGCCGGGGTGGAGCGCCGCCGAAGGGGCTTTCGCCTGCGTTGGGACTTCTGTGCATTTTCCCTGCCGTTCAGCAGCGCCCCCACAGGCTCGCGGCGGTACCGGTGCAGGGCCATACCCAGGGACACCCCCAGCGTGACGAAGAAAACCCCCAGATGGAGCAGAATATTCGACGGCTCCACATGGAAAATCAGCCAGGCCAGGCTGCGGTGGCGGATTTCAAGGAAGGCCGTGAACAGCGCCTTCAGCGATACAATGGAAATAACCACGGCGCAGGCTGCCGCCACCAGGAACACCGCCGCAAGCTCTGCGGCAAACAGAATGCTGACCTGGCGGCGGCTGGCGCCGCAGGCGAGGAGCGTCCCCACGTCAGAGGAAAATTGCCTTAAGTGGCTTTGGTAAGCGGAGCGCACCACCGATACCGAGAGCAGAATAACCAGCATATTGACAAGCAGAAGGACCCGCTGCTGCGAAAGATGGGATGGGTCGGTGGATATTCCGTGGGCGTATTCGTAGCTGAACGCCGTGGAGAGCAATGCCTTATTGCCGGATGCTTCCATACGCTTCCGGATTTCGTTATCAAAAACGGCCACGCTCTCCCAATCTCTCCATTCCTCCTCCGACAGAATACGAAGATAAATGGTGCCGTCACGGAAAACAGGCGCAGACAGGCCACGGATGCCCGCAAAATAGGGCACGTCCCCTTCCGTCGCATTCCCTATGTGATAGGTTTCGCCCGCAGAATGGGTAAGAAGATATTGCCGTGTGCCCCAGGCGCTGCTGTCCCGGTAAATGGAGATTAGCAGCGGCAGCAAAAATGCACAGGTCAGCACCGCAAACAGCACCGCATGGCGGCGGGGACTGCGGATAAATGAGCATTTCATATAGAGCAGATAGGTCATAAGCAAGCCTCCTGTTCGGGGTTTATAAAGCGGCGACAGGGCAGCGGCCTTTCTGCGCAAAGCCACTGCCCTGTGTATATGGCCTGTGGGCTTTGCGGTATCAATCGCACCCTCCGGGTCAAAACGGTATGTTGTTTTCCTGCGTCCTATGTGTGCTGACCGGGGGGCCTCTCCGCTTTTTCGGGCTCCGCCCACATATTCCGTTCCCATTTGTTTTATTATATATGGGCACAGGAGCAAAAGCAAGCAGAACCTTTGCCGGTTGGGAGAAGGGCCTGTATATCCAACCGGTTTGGATTCCTACAAGCGGATGCTTTTTTCGCCCCCTTTTCCTCTTTCCCCAAATGGGATTGTGGTTGATTTTATCTCCAAAAGGCTGTAAAATAGAGGCAGCTTCAAAATAGACATGTGGAGGGTATCTTATGAATGTTCTTGTCACCGGCGGCGCCGGGTATATTGGCGCCCATACCTGCATCGAGCTGCTGGAAAGCGGCCATGATGTGGTGGTCATCGATAATTTGTGCAATTCCAACCCCAAGTCCTTGCAGCGGGTGGAGCATCTCACCGGCAAGAAGGTGAAATTTTATGAGGGGGACGTCCGGGACGAGGCCCTGCTCACCAGAATTTTCCAGGAAAATAAAATCGACGGTGTGATCCACTTCGCCGGGCTCAAGGCTGTGGGCGAAAGCGTGGCCAAGCCCTGGGAGTATTATGACAACAACCTGAATTCCACCCTGGTGCTGACCAAGGTGATGAAGGCATTTAACGTGAAGACCATTATTTTCTCCTCCTCTGCCACGGTGTACGCCGCTGACAACGAAATGCCCCTGAGAGAGACCAGCCGCACCGGCGGCTGCACCAACCCCTACGGCTGGACCAAGTATATGACCGAGCAGATTCTCTCTGGCATTGCCAACGCCGACCCGGAGTGGTGCGTGATTCTGCTGCGGTACTTCAACCCCATCGGCGCTCACAAGTCCGGCCTGCTGGGGGAGGACCCCAGAGGCATCCCCAATAACCTGATGCCCTTCATCACCCAGACCGCCATCGGCCGCCGGGAGAAGCTGAGCATCTTCGGTAACGATTACCCCACCCACGACGGCACCGGCGTCCGGGACTATATCCATGTGGTGGATCTGGCCAAGGGCCATGTGGCCGCTGTGAACTACGCCGCCCAGCAGAAGGGCTGCCAGGTGTTCAACCTGGGCACCGGCATCGGCTACAGCGTGCTGGACATGGTGAACACCTTCATGGAGGTAAACCATGTGAAGATTCCCTACGTCATCGCCCCCCGCCGCCCCGGCGACATTGCCACCTGCTACGCCGACCCCACCAAGAGCCGGGAGGTGCTCCACTGGGAGGCCAAGGAAACCCTGGCCGACATGTGCCGGGACTCCTGGAACTGGCAGTCCAAAAATCCCCAGGGCTTCGACACCCCGGAAAACTAAATTACACAAAGGGCGGGCCCATCCCCGCCCTTTTTCCATTTTTCAGGGGACATTCCCCCGGAGTGTGCCCCGGGAGAGGGTTTGGGTGCGGTAGGCGGTGGGGGTTTGGCGGTAGGCTTTTTTGAAGCTGCGGCAGAAGTGGTCTACGCTGTTGAAGCCGGTTTCCTGGGAGATGGCGGTGATTTTTTCCTCGGTGTTGGCCAGGAGCCGGGCGGCCTGGCGGAGGCGGTAGTGGATGGCAAACTCCATGGGGGAGGTTTTCATAGTCTCCCGGAACAGGTGCAGGGCGGTGCTTTTGCTCACCCCCGCTGCGGCGGCGATGTCCGCCAGGGCGATATTCTCCGGATAATGGCTCTGGATATACTGCACCATCTGCTGGAGCCGGGTGCGGCTCAGGGTGGCCGGTGGGGCTTCCGACCACCGGAGGGGCACATTTTCCAGAACCAGGCTCCAAAGCTGCTGCACCCGGATGGCCACAGGCAGCTCTCCCCTCGCATCCTTACTCAGGGCGATAATTTCCCGCATCCAGGCCAGGCACTGGGCCTGCCAGGGAACCTCCTGCCGGAAAACCAGGTATTCCAGGGAGGAGGTCACCAGGGGCCGGACATATTTCTCATAAATCCGGCTCCCCTCCGGGGCCACGAAGGTGGGGTGGAAGAGAAAATTTGGCAGAATGCCCCCCTCCCGGGCCTGCATTCCGTGGAGCACCTTGGCATTCACCATCAGCCCCATCCCCGGCTCCAGAACCCCATGGGCTGCCCCGGCATCAAAGGAAATGGTGCCGGATTCGGCATAGGCGAATTCCAGCTCGCTGTGCCAGTGCCAGTCGATGCACCGGAAATCGTACCGGTCCATATCGTCGATATAATAGCAGAAGGGGTAGTCCTGGGTGCCGTGGCTCACGGTTTCCATCAGGCTGTCGTCGGTTTGCACCCGGGAGAACTGGTAGATAGGCTCCATAGCCCTTCCTCCTTTGATATTGGGATATATTACAATAAAATCCCTATAAATTACAATGCTTTTCCTATGCTCCTATTATATAATACAAAAAAATAAGTTACAAGGAGCCTTCCAATGAAAAACTATGGCAGAACCAAGCTGGCCTGCTACCTGGGCTTTGTCACTCAGGCCATTGCCGCTAATTTCACCCCCCTTCTGTACCTGAAATTCCACGCGGACTATGGCATCACCCTGGGCAATCTGGCCCTGATTTCCACCTGCTTCTTCTTCACCCAGCTGCTGGTGGACTTGTTCTGCGCCCGGTATGTGGACAGGCTGGGATACCGGAACTGCATCGTCACCTCGGAAATCTGCTCCGCCCTGGGCCTGGCGGGGCTGGCATTCCTGCCGGAGCTGCTGCCCAATCCCTTTGTGGGGATTCTCATCTGCGTGGTGGTCTACGCCGTGGGCAGCGGACTGATTGAGGTGCTGTGCAGCCCCATTGTAGAGGCCTGCCCCTTCCCCAACAAAGAGGCCACCATGAGCCTGCTCCATTCCTTCTATTGCTGGGGCTCGGTGGGCACCATTGCAGTGGCCACCGGCTTCTTCGCCCTGTTCGGCATTGACAGCTGGAAGTGGCTGGCGGTGCTGCTGGCCCTGGTGCCAGCGGTGAATATCTATAATTTCGCCACCTGCCCCATTGAGCGTCTGGTGGACGAGGGGAAGGGCATGGGCATCCGGGGACTGTTCCGGCGGCCGGTATTCTGGGTGGCGGTGCTGCTGATGGTCTGCTCCGGGGCCTCGGAGCTGGCCATGGCCCAGTGGGCCTCCGCCTATGCCGAGGCGGCCCTGGGGCTGAGCAAGTCCATGGGGGATTTGCTGGGGCCCTGCCTGTTTGCGGTGTCCATGGGAATTTGCAGAACCCTGTTTGGCAAGCATGGGCAGAGTGTGAATTTGTCCAGATGCATGGTGGCCTCCGGCTGCCTGTGCCTGGTGTGCTATGTTATGGCCTCGCTGTTTGAAAATCCGGTGGTGGGGCTGATTGGATGCATCCTGTGCGGCTTCTCCGTGGGGATTATGTGGCCGGGAACCCTGAGCATCACCTCCCGGAAATTCCCCGCCGGTGGCACCACCATGTTCGCCCTGCTGGCCATGGCCGGTGACCTGGGGGGCAGCATCGGCCCCGGGATTGTGGGCCGGGTCTCCCAGCTGGCCGGGGACAACATCCGCACCGGCATAGCCGCCGGCCTGGCCTTCCCCCTCCTCCTGGTCCTCGGCCTGATTGCCTTTGACCGCCTGAAGGCAGAGTAAAGCCCGTTCCCGGCTCCCTCTATGAGGGAGCTGGCAGCCCGTAAGGGCTGACTGAGGGAGTGTACTACGTTGAATGGTAAAATGTAAAAATTCCTGAGTTCCGTAGGGGCGATGAAAATCGCCCGCCCGCTCCCGGTTTCCGGGCGGTGCGTTGAATGGTGCAGCCAATCCCGGCTCCCTCTATGAGGGAGCTGTCGAGCGAAAGCGAGACTGAGGGAGTGTCGTCCGATGGTTCCACCAGGCCGATGGTTACCCGCAAGCCATTATTGGCTCTGGAATTTTTCCGGTTACGTTCATCGGGGTACACTCCCTCTGCGACTCGCTAAGAGCCGCCTGCGGCGGTTGCTCGCTTGCAT
>UROL01000112.1 GCA_900549495.1 uncultured Eubacteriales bacterium
GGAGATGTGTATAAGAGACAGCCCCCGGATACCGGGCTTTACATGAGCCTGCTGCTGCGGCCCCAGGAGATGGAGGCGGCCCAGGCGGTGCAGATTACCACCATGGCCGCTGTGGCCGCCTGTCAGGCCATTGAGACGCTGACAGGGAAAAATGCACAAATCAAATGGGTCAACGACATTCTCCTGGGAGGCCGGAAGGTCTGCGGCATTCTGACCGAAGGCTCCTTCAACCTGGAAACCGGCAAGCCGGAGGAGGTGGTGGTGGGCATTGGCTTCAATGTCTACCCTCCTGCCGGTGGTTTCCCGGAGGATATCCGGGAGACAGCGGACTCCATTTTCCACATCCAGGCGGACGAGGGAAAGAACCGGCTGGCCGCCGCTTTCCTAAACCGCTTCTTTGCGATTTATCACGACCCGGCCCATTCCGATTTTGCCGCCCGATATCGGGACAGGAGCATGGTCATCGGCCATCCCATCCGGGTAATCACCCCAACCCAGGTGCGCCACGCCTATGCCCTGGACATTGACCGGGATTGCCAGCTGGTGGTGCGGTATGAGGACGGCACCGTGGCCCAGCTCTCCTCGGCAGAGGTCAGCATCCGTGCAGAATAAGAAATGCATTCCGCCAAAATAACGGGAGGAACCGGCAGGATTCCTCCCGCTTAACTTTTACCAGTAGGTAAAGAGAATGCCCGCCAAGGGGGACAGCACCACCATAATCACGGAAAAGGTAAAGGACTCCACCGAGGTCAGCGTGGCCCGCTGCTGAGAGGGAAACATCCCCTGGAGCAGGGCATTGGTGCGGACTTGCAAGGCATCGTCCCCCAGTGCCGACAGGAAGCCCCCCAGAACCATCATAGGGTACGCCATGGAATGCTCCGCCAGAAAACCGGCAGCCACCAGGGCAGTGGCGGTGAGAAAAACCGAGGGATGACCCCAGTGGGAAAGCCGCAAGATCAGCCTGGCTCCCACGACGCCTCCCAGCTCCATCAGCAGCAGAGCCGCCCCCAGCTCCTGCTGGGGAATGCCCCGGGCCGGGAGCTTGGCCTGAAGAAAAAACAGCAGCACCGTATCCAGCGCACCTACCAGGGAATTGCAGAACATGATGCGAAGGGCTTTTCTGGCTGTATGCAAAAAGCCCAGGCTTTCCCGGATGCAGGCGGAAAATCTGGAAAGAATGGGTTCGGTCTGCATGGGTCTGTCCGGCATAACCTCCCGCAGGGTGAGCAGGACACAGATTTGCATTGCCTGGGAGACCAGCCCGGTACCATAGGCGATTTTGTACCCCAGGGCCAGAGCAAAACCGGCGCAGAGGGTGGACAGGCCGCCGCAAAGGCGGTAAATTGTCATCAGATTGGACTGGAATTTTGGGTATCTCCCCTCCAACCCTGCGCTTTTCAGGGAATCATAGGCCAGTGCATCCCCGGTACCCGAGGAAAAATTGTAGCTCAGCGCCGTAAAGGACATGGAAATACAGACGCTCACCAGGCCCCGGGAGAGCATCATAACAAGATTTCCCATCAGCTGCATCAGTGCGCTGACCACCAGCATTCGTTTTCTGCCGAACATATCCGCCATAATGCCGGAGGGCAGCTCAAAAAGCAAACTGGTAATGTGAAACACCGTTTCGGCAATGCCGATTTCCACCAGGCGGAACCCCCGGGCCGTCAGAATGGCCACCCAGGCACCGGTAAGGGAAAGATTGCCCAGCACAGCAGAAGTATACAGGGCAGATATCTGTTTTTGAATTTTAGGCATAAAAAATACTCCTTTATCGAGAATTACCATCGAAAAAGGAGGTAAGAATGCTATCCGTTTCAGCGGATGGAAGTCACTGCCAAATGCAGCCTTTTGCCATTTTGGCACCCATGTCAGCCGAAAAAGAGCGCACTACCCCCTTAGGAGCCAGAACATCGCCTTTTTGCAGCTGTACATTGGTCATTTTCCAAGCCATAGAAACCGCCCTCACACGGATACAATATCTGAAAATGATTGTACGTCCTCTTCCCTTCTTTGTCAAGCAAATTAAAAATACCCAGAGGCGTGAGGCCTCTGGGTATGGGCAGGATACAATTATTTAGCCGTTTCTGACAGACATGAACAGGCTTTCCATCTTCCGGGAGACATCCTCGGGGAGATAGTCGAAGCTGGTGGCGTTGCGCAGCTCCTCGGCATCGGGGTAGGCCACGGTGTCGCTGACCACTTCCTCGTCCATATACTGCTTGGACTCGGAGGCGGGGACGGAGTAGCCGATGAAATCCATATTGGCAGCGGAGATTTCGGGGTCGCACAGGAAGTTGATGAACAGCTCAGCAGCCTCCTTCTCCTTGCAGCAGGTGGGGATGCACATGGCATCGATAAAGACGTTGAAGCCCTGGTGTGCGGGGCGGTAGAAGGCCAAATCCTCGTTTTCTGCCACCATGGTCAGGAAGTCGCCGGCGTAGTAGGGGGCAATCCAGGCCTCTTCATTCTCCATGGCATCAAAAATCTGGTCCATCACATACTGCTGCACCACAGGCTTCTGCTCTGCCAGCTTGTCGGCGCAAGCCTTCAGCTCTGCCTCGTCGGTGGTGTTGGCGCTGTAGCCCAGCAGGTACTGGGCAATGCCGAAGGCATCCCGGGAGTTATCGAACATGAGAATCTTCCCGGCGTACTTTTCGTTCCACAGCAGCTCCCAGCCGGTGACATCGGCCTCGTCCACATACTTGGTATTGTAGATGATGCCCACGGTGCCCCAGGTATAGGGGACGGAATACTTGCTTTCCGGGTCATAGGCCATGTTCTTGAAGCTGTCGTCGATATACTGGGCGTTGGGGATATTGTCGTAGTTCAGCTCCAGCAGCATTCCCTCCTGGCGCATCCGGCCAATCATATAGTCGGAGGGGATGATTACGTCCACGGTGATGCCGCCGTTGGACAGCTTGGCATACATGCTCTCGTTGGAGTCGAAGGTGGAGTACTTCACCTTGATGTTGGGGTAGGCCTCTTCGAAGGCGGCAATCACATCGATGGAGTCATCGTCTCCCTCGGCAATATACTGGCCCCAGTTGTAAACATACAGCGTCACCTTGTTCCCCTTGGCAGAGGCCAGGCCCACGCAGCAGCTCAGGGTGAGCACCACGCTGAGCACCAATGCAACAATTTTCTTCATTTTGAGTTCTCCTTTCACTTATTCCTGGCTTCCTGGCGCTTTCTGTCGCCCATTAGCTGGATTACATTGGAAATCACCATCAGCACAAAAATCAGCAGGAACAGCAGTGTGAACATGGCGTAGATTTTCGGCTGAATGGGCTTTTTGGTGTACGAATAGATTTCCACCGGCAGGGTGACAAAATCCAGGCCGGTAACGAAATAGCTTATGACAAAATCATCCAGGCTCATGGTAAAGGCCATAATCGCACCGGAGATAATGCCGGGCATGATCTCGTGGATGGTCACCTTGAAGAATGCCTGAATGTGGGTGCAGCCCAAATCCAGGGCGGCGTTGGTGAGGCTGTCGTCCATCTGCTTGAGCTTGGGCATCACATTCAAAATCACATAGGGCAGATTAAAGGTGACGTGGGCAATCAGCAGCGTCCAGAAGGTCAGACTGTTCCGCTGGCCCAGCATCTTGGAGCCAACAAAAACGAACAGCAGGGACAGCGACACGCCGGTGACAATATCCGGATTGGTCATGGGGATATTGGTCAGGTTCATGGCCACCTTACGCAGCTTAGGGTTCAGTCCATTGATGCCCACCGCCGCCACCGTGCCAAAGGCCGTAGCAATCAGGCTGGCCAGCACGGAGACAATCAGGGAGTTGCGTAGCAGCTCCAGGAGTTTGTCGTCCCGGAAGAGCTTTGCATACTGCTGCAGGGTGAAGCCGTCGAAGTGGGTGATGTTCTTTCCGGTATTGAAGGAGGCCACCACCAGCACTGCCATGGGGATGTACAGGAAAATGAAAATCAGGATGGTGATAAACCGGTTGGTGCGCTTCATACCATCACGCTCCCTTCATCGTCGCCGCCAAAGCGGTTCATGATGCCGGTGCACACGAATACCAGCAGCATCAACACAATGGACAGGGCCGCACCCAGGTTGGGGTTGTTGCCCTGCTTGAACTGGCGCTCAATCACGTCGCCAATGAGCACGGTGCTGGAGGAGCCCATCTTCTGTGAAATATAGAAGGTGGACACCGCCGGGACGAACACCATAGTCATGCCGGAGAGAATGCCGGGCACGGACAGGGGCAGAATCACCCGCTGGAAGGTCTGCACGCCATTGCACCCCAGATCCTCCGCCGCCTCAATAAGGCGATGGTCAATCTTCACAATGGTAGAGTACAGGGGCAGAATCATATAGGGCAGGTAGTTATACACCATGCCCAGCACCACTGCGCCAGGGGTGCGAATCAGGGTCAGGCGGCCAAAGTCCTGGGGAATTCCGGAAAAAATCCCACCAAAAGAGCGGAGCCAGTTGAAAAAGGCCACCAGGAAGTTATTGATGATGCCCTGGTCATTGAGCAGCCCCACCCAGGCCAGGGTGCGGAGCAGGAAGCTCATGCACATGGGCAGCATCACCAGCATATACAGGAACCTCTGGGCCGTTTGGCTACAGTGGGCAATGTAATACGCCACGGGATAGCCGATAATCAGGCACACCACGGCGGACACCAGGGAATACAGGATAGAGCTCCATAGCACTGGCAGGTACATCCCCATCTGCCGAATGTTTACAAAGGAGAACTCTCCTGTACTGGGGTCGGTAAGTGCATAATACACCACCACCCCCAAGGGGATCAGGGTAAACAGCACCATCCATATCAAATACGGCGTGCTGAGTAAAACCGCGTTACGCTTCTTCATCCTCGGCATCCTCCGTCAGCTCGTCGTACTCGGCAGAGTAGGAGCTGTAGTCGCCAAACATGCCGGAGTATTCACTCTTGTGCATGATGTGAATATCCTCCGGGTTCAAACGAATGCCGATGGTGGAGCCAACGGCCTGGTAGTCCGTAGACTGAATCAGCCACTTGAAGCCCTTGAACTCCACGATGATGTCGTAGTTGAGGCCCTTGAAGGTGATGGCCGTGACCTTGCCCACCAGGTGGCCCTGCTTAGGCGGCACCACGTCCACGTCCTCCGGGCGAATGACCACGTCCACGGGCTCGTTTTCGGCAAAGCCCTTGTCCACGCACTCAAACGTCCGGTCAAAGAACCTGACACGGTAGTCGGACAGCATTACGCCGTCCAGAATATTGGATTCGCCGATGAAATCCGCCACGAAAGCGTTCTTCGGCTCGTTATAGATATCCTCAGGCTTGCCAATCTGCTGAATCCGGCCCTTGTCCATGACCACGATGGTGTCGGACATAGAAAGCGCCTCCTCCTGGTCGTGGGTCACATAGATAAAGGTGATGCCCAGGGCCTGTTGGATGCGTTTGAGCTCGTTCTGCATATCCTTGCGCAGCCGCAAATCCAGAGCGCCCAGAGGTTCGTCCAGCAGCAGCACCTTGGGCCGGTTGACCAGGGCCCGGGCGATGGCCACCCGCTGCTGCTGACCGCCGGAAAGGCTGTCGATATGCCGGTTCTCATAGCCCTTGAGGCTGACGATTTCCAGCATCTCCCGCACTCTCTGGTCGATCTCGTTTTTGGGCACCTTGGCCACCCGAAGGCCAAAGGCAATGTTGTCGTACACATCCAGATGCGGAAACAGGGCATAACGCTGGAATACAGTGTTAATCTGCCGCTTATAGGGCGGTACATCATTGATTGTTGCGCCGTCGAAGGTCACCGTGCCGGATGTGGGCGTGAGAAAGCCGCCGATAATCCGCAGTGTGGTGGTCTTGCCGCAGCCGGATGGGCCCAGCAGTGTGAGGAATTCATGATCGTTGATGTAAAGATTGATTCCGTCTAGTATACGCTCCCCGTCGAACTCCATGACCAAATCACGGAGCCTGATGAGTTCCTTGGACATTATCCTCCCCCGATTCTTTTACCGATTTTTCGTCACAAAATGACACATATAAATATATCGGAAATCCCTGTAAAGTCAATAGGAAAGAGTGGAATTTTAGGGGCGGTTTTTTCCGGTTTTTTTGTGAATTTCCACATTGACAGGGAGGGAAATCCTTAGCCGTCCCGGCTTCTTTTCCCACTGAAATTTTTATACGGACTGTTTAAGGCAGAAATATCCTGTCTATACTGTGCATCGGAGGTGTTCTACCAATGAACAACAAAAAGCAAGGATTCAGCCCCAAATTGGCTGCGCTGATTCTGGCACTGGCTGTGGTTGCCTCGGGGGTTACCATTTTGCTGTCCCGCCGGGAAAGCGAGCCGGTACAGGAGGCCGCCGTGCAGGCCCCCATTGTGGAGAATCTGGCGGAGAGTACACAGTGTACCCTCCCGCCGGAGTCCTCCGTCCCCAGTGTGCCCGCCCC
>UROL01000113.1 GCA_900549495.1 uncultured Eubacteriales bacterium
CCGGGAAAGTGGATAAAGTTTTTGGAGGCAGCGGCCCGCAACAGCCTTTTCTCGCCGGGTTTTTGTGGAAGGAATTGTAATATCTGCACAAAAACATCCCCCGGGTGGGGATGCCGGGGCAGCAGGCGGGTATCCCCCCGGGGGGCTTCCCCGGGGGTGGGAGATGTAGTAGAATACCCTCATCGGTTAATACAGCGCAAGAAAACCACCGCACTATTTTATGATAAAGTAGTGTGGTGTTTTTCTGAGGCAGAGGAGAAAATGAGCTATATTTTTTCATTTCCTACATGGCTTGCCAGACCTGCCAGGTGCTGGAGGCACGGAAGGATTAAACTATCCCAATCATCGGAGGGGCAGCAGATGCAAAAATGGAATGCCGACTTATTGGAGCTGAACGCAGGGCTCTGGGAGGCGGCCATGAATACCACGGACAATTTCAGTGCGGAAATTCGGCCCAAGGATGCCGTGGACCGGCAGCAGGAGCACATGGTGGACTCCTTCCAGGCCGGGATGGGCAGCAGCACCCAGCGGGTGGCCCAGACCCTGGACTATCTGAAAAACCGGGGGTATGTGGGCCGGGATATGACGGTGCTGGACATTGGCAGCGGCACCGGAACCTATACCATCCCCTTTAGCCGGCATTACCGGCAGGTCACCTCTTTGGATATTTCCCCGGCCATGCAGGAGGAAATCCGCCGTCAGGCCGCCTGCCAGGGAATTGAGAACATCCGCTATCTCAACTGCAACTGGCGGGATGTGGACCCGGAGGCAGCAGGGCTGGCAGAGCAATTTGATTTGGTATTTTGCAGCCTGAATCCCCGAGGGGTGTGCAGCCGGGAAACCCTGGAAAAAATGAACCGGGCCTCCCGAGGGGGCTGCTGCCTGGCGGCCTTCGCCGGGAGAAGCCAAAGCAACCACGGCGGCCAGGTGCAGAAGCTGGTTCTGGGCCGGAGCCTGGGCACCACCGGGGGGAACAACATTATCTTCCCCTTCAACGTGGCCTATCACCTGGGGGGCGAGCCGGATTTGAATTACGCCACCCTGGCCTGGGAGCGGCGGCAGAAGCCGGAGGAGGCTATCCAGGGCATCTGCCAATCCTATTGGCGTTTTGTGGATATCACCCCGGAAATCCGGGAGCGGGTAGAGCACCGCATCGGCATCATGGTCTGGGACGCCTGGAGAACCAAAAAATGAAGCATCCACGACTACACACCGCTGCCCGGTATTTCCTCCGGGCGGTGGGACTGATTTTTGCCATTATCAGCATCAATTTTATCCTCATCCATCTGATGCCCGGGGACCCGCTGATGCACATCCTGGGAGATGAGCAGTATTTCACCCTGATGAACCAGTTCCCGGAGAAGCTGGAGGAAATCCGCGCCCAATACCACATGGGCGGGAGCCTGGTATCCCAGTATTTCAGCTTCCTGTATCAGGTGGTGACCCTCCGGTTTGGCCACTCCTATATCGGCGGCCAGTCCGTGGCCTCCCTGGTGCTGTTTCGGATGCGCTGGACGGTGCAGCTGTCCTTGTGTGCCATTGTGATTTCCTCCCTTATCGGCGGCAGCCTGGGGGTTATGGCCGGATACCGCAAGGGGGGCTGGCTGGACCGGCTGCTTACCGGCTTTTTCCTGCTGGTGGAAACCATCCCCGCCAACTGCATTGCCCTGATTGCTCTGATAATTTTCTCCTATCGGCTGCACTGGCTTCCGGTGGGGGGTATGGTATCCGGCGGGGCAGAGGGCTGGGCCAGAGCCCTGAGTATGCTGCAGCACATGATTCTGCCGGTATCGGTGCTGAGCCTTTTCCGCACCTCCTCCAATTTTCTGCTGATGAAGAGCTACGCCTCCCAAATCTGCCAGGAGGACTACATCACCGTTGCCATTGCCAAGGGCACCAGCCAGCGCCATGTGCTGTTCCGGCACCTGATGAAAAATGCTCTGGTACCCTTCGTCACCACCATCTGCCTGCAAATCGGCCACATTCTCTCCGGCTCCATGCTCATTGAGGTGGTGTTCTCCTGGAAGGGCATGGGCACGCTGATTTACGATGCCGTCAACACCCGGGATTATCCGGTGGTGCAGATGTGCTTCCTGCTGATTGCCATTTGCGTGGTGATTTTCAATTTTGTAGCGGACATTCTGTGTATGTGGATTGATCCGCGGATTCGGGACGGGATTCAAAATGGTTAAGAAAAAGAAGCCCATATCCATTTGGATTGGATGCGCCATTGTGCTGCTGTTTGCTCTGGTGGCCGTCCTGGCTCCTGTGCTGATGCCCTATCCCATGACGGAGCTCTTCTCCCCCTATCGCCGCCCCAGCCCGGAGCATTGGCTGGGCACCAACGACATTGGCCAGGATCTGCTCAGCGAGCTGATTCTGGGTACCCGGGTGACGCTGACCACCGGCGTGGTGTCGGCGCTGTTCATTGTCCTCATCGGCACCGCCGTGGGGGTGGCGGCAGGGTATCTGGGGGGCATCCCCGACCGGATACTCAGCGGGATTACCTCGGTGTTTATGGCCATTCCCTCCCTGCCCTTTACCATTGTGCTGGTGACCTTTTTGGAGCCCAGCATGTGGAATATTGTGGTGGCCCTGTGCCTGACAGGGTGGACCTCCACGGCCAGAGTGGTGCGCTCCAAGGTGAAGGAGCTGAAGGAGCAGCCCTTCATCCTGATTGAGCAGACCCTGGGCCAGCGGAGGCTGCCCATTATGGTGCGCCACATCCTGCCCAATATCAGCGAGCTGATCCTCATGCGCTCCACCCTGGCGGTATCCTCCGCCATGCTCACCGAGGCCAGCATCAGCTTTATGGGCCTGGGGGTGTACAACCAGAAGAGCTGGGGCGGCATCCTATACTATGCCTTCCAGCGCAACGGCGTGGTGGCGAATTTTTATTGGTGGTATGTGCCGCCCATTCTCTGCATCAGCCTGTGCATTTTCGCCTTTATTCTCATTGGCTACTACGGCATCGGCAGCAGCGGCAGAACGGACAGAAATGGATATGTGGTGCAGTAATGATGCTGGAAATAAAAGATGTATCGGTATCCTTTGGTCAGGCCGCGGCCATTGATCGGGTCAGCTTCACCGTCCGGGAGAATACCACCACCGTGGTTATTGGGGAATCGGGCAGCGGCAAGAGCGTGATGCTCTGCGCCATTATGCACATCCTGCCCCCCTCTGCCCGGATTACCGGGAGTATCCTGCTGGACGGAGAGGAGCTGCTGAACAAGACGGAGAAGCAGATGCAGCAGCTCCGGGGCAATGCCCTGTCCTATATTCCCCAGGGCAGCGGCACCAGTATGAACCCCCTGCTGACGGTGGGGTATCAGGTGGCCGAGCCCCTGATAGAGAAAAAGGGGGAGAAAAAGCGCCCGGCCCTGGCAAAGGCCGTGGCGTGGATGCAGTCCCTGAGCCTGGGGAACGAGGCTGCCCTGGCCGCCTCCTATCCCCATACCCTCTCCGGCGGTATGCGGCAGCGGGCCTTGATTGCCATGGGCGCCATCTCCGGCGCTCCCATGCTCCTGGCAGACGAGCCCACCAAGGGCCTGGATGGGGAGCGGGTGGAAACCGTCACAGAGCTTTTCCACCAGCTCCGGAACAGGACGGTGCTCTGCGTCAGTCATGATTTGAATTTTGCCAGGGCCATTGGAGACGATATCTGCGTTATGTACGCCTCCCAAATGGTGGAGGCCTGCTCTGCCAAGGACTTCTTTGCAGGGCCCCTGCATCCCTATTCCCGGATGATTCTCATGGCCATGCCGGAGAATGGGCTACAGGCCAGCCTGGGCTTTGCTCCGCCCCAGGCAGACCGGGCCAAGGGGGGCTGCCTGTTTTACAGCCGCTGCCCCCATGCCTCCCGGCGGTGTCTGGAAATGCCGCCGCTGGTGGAAAAGGGGAGCAGGAAGGTGCGGTGCTGGCAATATGCGGATTGAAGCGAATCACCTGTCCTTCGGCTACCGGAACGGAATTGTCCGGGAGAGGGTGCTGGAGGATGTCTCCTTCTCCATTGGGGAGGGGGAAACCGTGGGCATCCTGGGGAAAAGCGGCTGCGGCAAATCCACCCTGGGCTATCTCATCAGTGGCCTGAAGCGGCCGGATGCCGGGGAAATCCTCTATCAGGGCAGCCCCCTGGGCTACCCTGTGCGCCAGCCGGTGCGGCGGCAGATTCAGGTGCTCTACCAGCACCCGGAGAACTCCTTTAACCCAAGGCTGGAAATCTACAGCAGCCTGCGGGAAATTTATACACTGCATCAGATTCCCTTTTCCGATAAGGCCCTACAGGATATGCTGGAGCCCTTCGGCATCTACCCGGAGCACCTGCACCGGCTCCCGGCCCAGCTCTCCGGCGGGGAATTGCAGCGGATTGCCCTGGCCCGGGTGCTGCTGGCCCGGCCCAGGCTGATGGTGCTGGACGAGCCCACCAGTATGCTGGACAGCATTTCCCAGGCCCAGATGATTCGTATGCTGATGGCGCTGCAAAAGGACACCGGCATCAGCTACCTATTCATCACCCACAATCCACTTTTGTGCGAATTTGCCAGCCATCGCATTTTCGTTCTAAAGGATAAAAAGCTGGAAAAGCTCCGGTAGTCCCAAATTCCCGGAGCTTCCCAAACCAAAAGAAAGAGGTAAACGCTATGAAAAAAATTCTTTCCCTGGTATTGACCCTCAGCCTGGTGCTGACCCTGTTTGCAGGCATGGCCTCTGCACAGGAGCCCAAACATGTGGAAAACCTACGTATCGGTATGCTCAAGGCCAACGACACCTTCAGCATCTTCAGCCAGGGCGGTGCCTTCGGCCTGATGAACTACAACGGCTTTGTGGTTCTGAACTTCTGGCACTTCGACGAGAATGCCCAGCTCTCCACCGAGGGCTGCTTCTTCCGCACCATGGAGGTCAGCCAGGATGACCGCCAGCTTACCCTGACCTATGACACCACCGACCTGTACTGGCACGACGGCGTTCCCGTCACCGATGAGGACGTGACCTTCACCTTCGACTTCTGGAAGGCCCAGAACTATCCCCTGTTTTTGCATGTGGAGAAGGTGGAAATCCCCGAGTCCGGCAAGTGCGTCGTCACCTTCGACCAGGAGATGGCCTTCTCCTTTATGAACCAGACCACCCTGATGTACCACTTTATGCCCAAGCACATCTGGGAGAATGTGGAGACCCCCAAGGACTATGACGGCGAGGATGCCGCCATTGGCTGCGGCCCCTATAAGCTGGTGAAGAAGGATTTGGATGCCCAGGTTTCCTACTACCAGGCCGTGGAGAACTACCCCCTGGGCAACGTAACCGTGGATAAGGTGGAGCTGCACAGCTACGCCAACGCCGCCTCCCTGGCCCAGGCCCTGCTCATGGGCGAGGTGGACGTGATGTATAACTACTCCTCCGGCCTGGACAGCACCCTGGTTCCCATGCTGGAGGGCAACCCGGATATCCAGCTGGGCCAGAGCCTGAACTCCGGCACCTACCAGATGATGTTCGGCTTCAACCAGTACCCCACCGACCAGTACGCCGTCCGGAAGGCCATTGCCCTGTCCCTGAACTATGAGCTGCTTCGGGACACCATCGCCGGTGACTACGGCCAGATTGCCTCCACCGGTGCCGTCTCCCCGGTGTGCCTGGGCTACAATGCCGACCTGCCCGCCAATCACAGAGATTTGGAGGAGGCCGCCAGACTTCTGGACGAGGCCGGCTTCGTGGACGTGGACGGCGACGGCTTCCGGGAGCTCCCCGACGGCAGCCAGATGTCCATCCGCATCGGCTTGCAGAGCACCAACGACTTCTATAAGAGAAACGCTGAAATCATCCAGACCAATCTGGCCGAAGCCGGAATTCGGGCCGTGGTGGACGAGAAGACCATCTCCGATGCCGACTACCGTACCGCCCAGCGGATGAACGGCGAATATGAGCTTTGGCTGAGCATGACCACCGTGGGCATGGCCGTCTGGGGCGGTGTGGCCCACTATGCCGCCGCCGTGACCATCACCTCCGGCCAGCGCTTCGGCACCTATGCCGACCCGGATTACCTGGCCGCCTACGATGCCATGGCAAAATCCACCAACTACGATGCCTATGTGGCCGCCTTCCGGGAGATTCAGGAAATGAACGCCGAGGCAGTACCCGTGGTGGTGCTGGCCATTATGAGCACCTTCTTCCCCTACCGCGACGACACCATCACCGGCTGGATTGACTATCCTGCCTGGGGTGTCATCAACTGCAAGACCTGGTACCACGCCGTGGCAAAGTAAACCGCCCACCCCCATGCCCCCCGGAGGTCTTGCCCCCG
>UROL01000114.1 GCA_900549495.1 uncultured Eubacteriales bacterium
CACAAGGCTATTCGTCGGCAGCGTCAGATGTGTATAAGAGACAGGACCAGGTAATTGCCGCCCAGGACAATGCACTGAAAGCGTTCCGGTGAGCCATGCTGGATTGGATTGTAAATGTTAACAAGGCCCTGAATGGATTTATCTGGGGTGTCCCCGCCATTATCTGCATCGTGGGCGTGGGACTTCTGCTCACCCTGCGTACCCGGGTGATTCAGGTGCGTAAATTCGGCAGGGCCATGGGCTGCACCCTGGGCAAGGTGCTGGACAAAAGAGATTCCCGGGAGGGGGCCATCAGCCCCTTCCAGGCGGTGTGCACTGCTCTGGCCGGTACCGTGGGCACCGGCAACGTGGCCGGTGTGGCCGGTGCTCTGGCCATTGGCGGCCCCGGGGCGGTGTTCTGGATGTGGTGCTCTGCCTTTCTGGGGATGTGCACCAAATTCTCCGAGGTGGTGCTGGCCATCCACTATCGGGAAAAGAACGCCCAGGGGGAATACATTGGCGGCCCCATGTACTACATCAAAAACGGCCTGGGCCCCAAATGGGGCTGGCTGGCCTCCCTGTATGCCCTGTTTGGTGTGCTCACCGTCTTCGGCACCGGAAACGCCACCCAGGTGAATACCATTGTCTCCTCCGTTGACACGGCGCTGACCAGCTTTGGCCTGATTGATGCCCACCAGGCTGCGGTGATGAAATGGATGATTGGCATTCTCATCGCCCTTCTGGTATCGGTGGTGCTGCTGGGCGGCATCCGGCGAATTGGCCAGGTGACAGAAAAGCTGGTGCCCTTTATGGCGCTGCTGTATATTCTTCTCTCCATCGGCGTCATTGTCATCAACTGGCAGCAGGTGCCCGGCGTGTTCCAGATGATTTTCCGGGGGGCTTTCCAGCCCCAGGCCATCACCGGCGGACTGGTGGGCTCCCTGTTCCTCAGCCTGAAAAAGGGTGTCTCCCGGGGCATTTTCTCCAACGAAGCCGGTCTTGGCACCGGCTCCATTGCCCACGCCTGCTCCGATACCGACGATGCCGTGCAGCAGGGCTACTTCGGCATTTTCGAGGTATTCATGGATACCATCGTCATTTGTACCATGACCGCTCTGGTAATTCTGTGCAGCGGTGTGCCTGTGAACTACGGTGAGGCGGCGGGGGCCGAGCTGACCATCTCCGGCTTCGTTGCCAGCTATGGCAGCTGGGTCTCCCTTTTCACGGCAGTGTCCATGTGCTGCTTCGCCTTCTCCACCATTATCAGCTGGGGGCTGTATGGCTCCCGGTGCGTGGAATTCATTTTCAGCAGCAAGGCGGTTAAGCCCTTCCTGGTGGTCTACTCTCTGGTGTCCATTGTGGGGGCAACCATGGATTTGGGGCTGCTATGGGACATTGCCGAAACCTTCAACGGCATGATGGCCATTCCCAATCTGATTGCCCTGCTTCTGCTCTCCGGCGTGGTGGTTCGGCTGGTGAAGCAGCAGGAGCAAGCCGGGCGGTAATACCGCCCCCTTTCCCGGAATAGAAAATCCCAGACCTTGCAGCGCTTTGCTGCCCGGTCTGGGATTTTTTGCTCTTAATAAAACAGCAGGTCGGAATAGGTGGGGAAGGGCCAGTATTTCTTGGCGGTGAGCTCTTCCAGCCGGTCGGCACTGGCCCGAATGGCATCCATGGAGGCAATCACCACATGGCGGCAGTACTGGGCCGCCTCTTTGGTGTCGGCGGGGATATCCTTCAGCTCCCCTGTCAGCTGCTGTAGGCGGGCGTAGAGGGCATCCTGATTCTGGGCCAGCTGCTCAATCAAATCCAGCTCACTGCGGCAGGGTGCGCCCATGGCCTTCTTGGCGGCAGCGGCATCGCACAGCTCCTTGGCATAGGCGGAGGCAGCGGGAAGAATCTGGTGGGTGGCCATGTCCAGCATGGTTCTGGCCTCGATGTTCACCACCTTGCGGTAGGATTCCAGGTGGATACAATAGCGGGCCCGGAACTCCGATTCGTTGAAGATGCCGTGGCGCACCACCAAATCAATATTCTTGTCGCTGACGTAGGAGGGCAGCGCCTCGGCGGTGGAGGGATAGTTGCTCAGGCCCCGGCGGGCGGCCTCCTGCTTCCACTCTCCGGCGTAGCCGTTTCCGTCGAAGATTACCCGCTGGTGCTGGCTCAGGGCCCGGCTGACAATCTGCTGCAAGGTGGCCTCGAAATCCTCTGCCCCCTCCAAAGCATCGGCAAAACGGCACAGCTGCTCGGCCATGATGGTATTCAGGGCAATATTGGGGCCCGCCACGGACTGGGAGGAGCCCAGCATACGGAACTCGAACTTGTTGCCTGTGAAGGCCAGAGGGCTGGTGCGGTTACGGTCGGTGGTGTCCTGGGGAATGGCGGGGATACCGTCCACGCCGATACGAAGGACGCTCTTCCCCGGCTCCTGATAATTGGTGCCGTGGATAATGGACTGCACCACTCCGTTCAGCTCATCCCCCAGGAAAACAGAGACAATGGCCGGAGGGGCTTCGCTGGCTCCCAAACGGTGGTCATTGCCGGCATAGGCCACGGTGCAGCGGAGGAAATCCTGATATTCGTCCACGCCCTGGATGAAGGCCGCCAGGAACACCAGGAACTGGGCGTTCTGCCGGGGGGTCTTGCCGGGGCTGAACAGATTCTTTCCGGTATCGGTGGACAATGACCAGTTGTTGTGCTTGCCGGAGCCGTTGACACCGGCGAAGGGCTTTTCGTGGAGCAGGCACACCAGGTTATGCTTGGCGGCGCACTTTTTCATAATCTCCATAATCAGCTGGTTGCTGTCGCAGGCGTTGTTGGCATCGGTATAGATGGGGGCAAGCTCGTGCTGGCAGGGGGCTCCCTCGTTATGCTTGGTCTTGGAGAGGATGCCCAGCCGCCACAGCTGCTCATCCAGATCCTTCATGAAGCTGGATACCCGGGTGCGGATGGTACCGAAATAGTGGTCATCCAGCTCCTGTCCCTTAGGAGGCTGGGCACCAAACAAGGTGCGGCCGGTGATGCGCAAATCCTCCCGCTGGGCGTAGAGGTCCTTGGGCAGCAGGAAATACTCCTGCTCGGCACCTACGCAGGTGATAACCCGCTTGGTCTCGGTATCGCCAAAGAGCCGCAGAATCCGCACCGCCTCCCGGGAAACCTCCTCGATAGAGCGCAGCAGCGGTGTCTTTTTGTCCAAAGCCTCGCCATTGTAGGAGAAAAAGCAGGTGGGGATATATAGGCTGCCATCCTTCACAAAGGCGCAGGAGCGAGGATCCCAGGCGGTGTAGCCCCGGGCCTCGAAGGTGGCCCGCAGACCGCCAGAGGGGAAAGAAGAGGCATCCGGCTCTCCCCGCACCAGCTCTTTGCCGGAAAATTCCATAATCACCCGGCCATCTCCCGTGGGGGAGATAAAAGAGTCGTGCTTCTCTGCCGTGATGCCGGTCATAGGCTGGAACCAGTGGGTATAGTGGGTGGCTCCCTTTTCAATGGCCCAATCCTTCATAGCTTCTGCGATGGCATTGGCCGTTTCCAGCTGCAGCTCTGCACCGGTATCGATGCAGGTGTGCCAGGCGCTGTATACCTGGGCGCTGAGGCGCTGCTTCATGGTGGCCTCATTGAACACGTCGCTGCCAAAAATCTCCGGGACGTTGATTACCCCGCTCATAAACTACCCCTCTTTCCGCCGCCTCTGCGGGCAGCAGGAATATACAATCTATAGTTTGATTTTATGCCATTTTCTTCAAAAAAGCAATGGATAAAACTGTGCAAAAATTTCAATTCCCTGTTTTTCCTTTTGTGGATTTGGCCGAAGGCTTTTCCCCCCTGCATTAAGGCGGCAGCCGTGGCCCTGAATGGGGGCCCTGGCTGCCGGTAAGCTACTGCTCTGTGTCCTCCTGGGGAGCGGCAGCGCTTTTGGCTGCGTCAATCAGGCTGGCAAATTCCTCTGTGAGGATGCGGCGGATATTGTCATCGGTGCTGATGAGCTTCATGTACTGGCGGATATTTTTGGGCTGGAAAATGTCCGCTGCCCGCTCCACATTGCCATAGGACAGCAGCTGGAACAGGGCATCCACCATCTGGTTGCGCTCCTGCAAATCCATGCTCATCAGCCAGCCACGGATGGTGGCATTGACGAATTTGGCATCCGCAGTCAGTTTTTCCACGGGAATAAAGGATTTCCCCTCCACCTCCCAGGTGAAGACGTCGTGCTGCAGGATCCCCACCTGGGTGCTTTTGATAACCCGGTAGGGCTCCGCATGCTCCATGAGCATACCGATGATGGAGGACTGGGGAACAAAGGTGTGAATCCGCGGCACCATTTCCAGATAGCCGGGAGTGGAGAGCATCTCCTCCCGAAAGCCGGGGCCGTCGTTGTTGTACACCCCCCGGATGTGCTGCCGAATCTCCGGGCTGCTCATGGCCGCTGCATACATGGCCAGATTGCCGCCCTTGGAATGGCCGCAGATATACATGGGGAGGGCATAGGTTTCGTAGAGCATCCGGATATAGGCCACCGCCAAACGCTGGGCGGGCACAGCCTCCTGGAAGCTCATGTTGAAATCTTCCTTCCACCCCACCAGGGTATTGTCCGTCCCCCGGAAGGCTGCCACCAAGGTGCCGTCATCCAGCAGATTGGCCAGAGCCGCAAACTGGGTATCCTCTTCCGGGATGAATTCATTGCGGAATTGGGCCAGCCGCACCCCGCCGAAGCGCTGGGATGCGGCGGCGGCCCGGAGCAGCTCCAGCTGATGGGGGTGGCCCAGCTGGGCACCGTCCGCCCGCTGCTCTATGGCCTGCTGCACCTGGCGCAGGGTCAGCTTTCCCTCTGTCACCAGCTCCTCCGGGTAGCGGATATACACCAGATTGGAGAAAATCACCGAGTCCACGGCGTTCAGCGGGTCCTGGGAAAAGGACAGGTCTCCCCGCCACCGGATGTAATCCAGCACATTTTGCATACTCTGTCACCTCAATGTAGTATATTGTGGATAGGAAAATCTTGACAGACAAAAAAGAAGAAACTATAATGGGCCGAAAAATACAAAGGAGTGTATCCTATGAAAACCGCCGTCACCCGTCAGCAGGCCCTGGCCCTGCTGCAAAAATATAACCAGGAGCCCTTCCACCTGCTCCACGCCCTGACTGTAGAGGGGGTAATCCGCTGGTATGCCCAGGAGCTGGGCTACGGAGAGGAGGCGGATTTCTGGGGACTGTGCGGCCTGCTCCACGACGTGGATTTTGAAAAGTACTCCCAGCAGCACTGCCAAAAGGCCCCGGAGCTTCTGGCGGAAATACACGCCGAGCCGGCGCTGGTACATGCGGTCTGCTCCCACGGCTACGGCCTGTGCAGCGATGTGGAGCCTGTGCACCAAATGGAGCAGGTTCTGTTCGCCGTGGACGAGCTCACCGGCCTGATTGGCGCTGCCGCCAGGATGCGGCCCTCGAAATCCGTATCGGATATGGAGGTCAGCAGCCTGAAAAAGAAGTACAAGGACAAGAAGTTTGCCGCCGGGTGCTCCCGGGATGTGATCCAGCAGGGGGCCGACCGCCTGGGCTGGACCCTGGAGGAGCTGATGGAAAAGACCATCCTGGCCATGCGCAGCTGCGAGGATTCCGTAAACGCCGCCATGGAGACCCTGTAATACAGGCGCAGCCGCCGGAAATCCGGCGGCTGTACTCTTTTTTGTTGACATTTTCCTTTTGGGCAGATACAATAATGTTTTAGGGAGAAATTCCGTGAAAACGCTGAAAATAAAGGACTGAGAGATATTATGGCAAAAGACCAGAGAAATGTGGAAGCCATCACCCCCATGGAGGTGGACTTCGCCAAGTGGTATACCGACATCTGCCTGAAGGCGGAGCTGGTGGACTATGCGTCCGTCAAGGGCTTCATGATCCTGCGCCCCTATGGCTACGCCATCTGGGAGAATATCCAGCGCATTATGGACGGCATGTTCAAAAAGACCGGCCATGTCAACGTGGCCATGCCCGTTCTGATCCCCGAGAGCCTGCTGAAAAAGGAGGGCGAGCTGGTAAACGGCTTTGCCCCCGAAGTTGCCTGGGTCACTGCAGGCGGTTCTGACCCGCTGGAAGAGCGCCTTGCTGTGCGCCCCACCAGCGAAACGATGTTCTGCGACCATTTCAGCCATGTGCTGCATTCTTACCGTGACCTGCCTATGCTGTACAATCAGTGGTGCAGCGTGGTTCGCTGGGAAAAATCCACCCGCCCGTTCCTGCGCACCCGTGAGTTCTGGTGGCAGGAAGGCCACACCATCCACGAGACTGCCGCCGAGGCC
>UROL01000115.1 GCA_900549495.1 uncultured Eubacteriales bacterium
CGGCCACAGGCTCGGTATTGCCGCTCTGCTGCCAGCGGGCAGACAGAACCTTACCGGCGGTGGCGGAGCTGACACCGGTCACCAGTGCGGTGCCGCTGTACCAGCCCAGGAACTCGTAACCGGCCCAGACAGGGGTGGCTACGGTGATGGCATTGTTGGAAACGGCGCTGAATACCTGAATCTGATACTTGTTGCCGGGGACACTGTCGTTGCCCACGTAGAACAGGGTATAGCCCAGGTTGCCGCTGCTGGTTGCGCTGTAGGTTCCGTTGAGGAACAGGTTGGCAATGGCCAGGCGGCGGGCCAGAACGGCATAGGCAGCGGTGTCGTTGGCAAAGCTGGCCATGTCGAAGGTGCAAATGGCATTGGCCATGGCAGAGGCGGAGCGCTCGGGCTTGCCCATCTCGGCAATGAGGCTGTTGGCCCAATCGGCGCTGCCGTTGCCGTCGGTATAGGTCATCCACACCGCGGCATCCCGCTGCTTCTGCACCAGCTGCATAGCGCCAAACTTAGCGTTCACCTGTGCGACGCATTTATCCAGCTCATCCCGCAGGAGCTTATCTGCATTGGCCTCGTTGATGGTCTGCCCCTGGGTGCCAGGGGTGCCGTAGCCAATCTTCCACTGGCTGCCCACTTGATAGGCGTTCTTGTGGAAGCCCACGGATTCCTTAATTACCCGGATGCCAGCCTCGCTGACCGTAGCCGACACTGTAGCCGCTGCAGCGGAGATGGCTGCGGTGGGGATCAGACTGATCAGCAGCACGATGGCAAGCATCAGGCAAGCAAATCTCTTTTTCATAGAAACCTACTCCTTTACACTGAATTGTAAGTTACTGGTATTATAACAGGATTGGTTACAAATTGCAACCCCAAATGAAGAATTTCTTTACAATTTGTAATTTTTGTTTCTTTATGACGAAAGCTCCACATTTTTGTTATAAAATGGGGAGCTTTGTCGTTTTCCGACTCAGGAATTGCAACTTCTCGCTGCCAATACCAGAATCATTCAATTACAATTTTAATGCCAGGTCACGCTGCCGGTGGTGCCGGTGGTGCCGGTAGTCATCTGCACATAGCTCATGCACACCCAGCCGTTGGCAATGCGGCCCCAGTAGACACCGTTGACGGAGGTCATCTCGTAGATAACCACGGTGCTGCCCGCAGGCAGGAAGCCCACGGTGGCATTGTTGGTACCAGCGCCTGCACGAATCCGCAGACCGGTGGTCACCTTGCCCTGATAGCCGGTGGAGGGGATGGTGACGGTGCTGCCGCCGGTGGAGTTCAGACGGATGTAGGTCATGCACACCCACTGGTTGGTGCCGATGCGGCCCCACTGCTGGCTGCCCACGGTGGTAACCTCGTAGACGGTCACCTGGGAGCCAGGGGTCAGAGAACCAACCTTGGTATAGTTGATGCCTGCGCCGTTACGGACGTTCAGGGCGGTGGAGCTGATGACGGTGCCAGTGCCGGTGGTGGCGGTATTGGTGGTGTTGTTGGTGCTGCCGTTCAGGATAACGTAGGACAGGCACACCCACTGGTTGGTGCCGATGCGCCCCCACTCAGCGCCGTTGACGGTAACACGCTCGTAGATGTTCACAGGCGTACCGCCGGTGAGGCGGCCCACCAGGGTGTAGTTCACGCCAGCGCCATTGCGGACGTTCAGGCCGGTATTGGCCTTGACGGTGCCGGTGGCAATCACGGTGCCGGTGGTAGTTCCGGTATTGGTGCCGGGGTTGACTACGGTGTTCAGCTGAATGTAGTTCATGCTGACCCAGCCCTTGTCGGTCTGGCCCCAGACCATGCCGCTGGCGGTGCTCTGGGCGTAAATCTTCACCTGGTCACCCTTGCGGTAGGAGGCGATAATGGAGTAGCCGATGCCTGCGCCGCTGCGGACGTTCAGCCCGGTGGCAGTGACGGTGCCGGTCTGGTAGGTGCTGGGGGTGGTGGGGGTTGTGGTGCCGGTGCCCTCCCAGCTCACGCCGCCGGTGGTTCCGCCGGTGGTGCCGGGGGTAGTACCGGGGGTGACGGAGGAATCCAGCTTCACATAGTTCAGGCAAATCCAGCGGTTGTCGCCGATGCGGCCCCAGAAGGTGCCGTTCACGTTGACGGTTTCATAGATGCTCACCCGCTGGCCGTTGTAGGCGGAGCTAACGCTGGGATAGTTGATGCCTGCGCCGCTGCGGACATTCACGCCGGTTTTGCACACCACGGTGCCGGTGGAAATCACGGTACCGGTGGTAGTGGTAGTAGTGCCGGTGGTGGTGCCGCCCGCGGTAGTGGTACCGGCGATGTAGTTGGTGTTGGACAGCTCTACCCAGCCATCAATGCAGCGGCCCCACAGGACGCCGTTGACCTGGGCGGTCTCCACGATGACCAGCTGTGCGCCGGAGGCCACGGTGCCAATCTGGGTGTAGTTGCTGCCGGCGCCGTTGCGGATGTAGCAGTAGCCGCTGGTGACGGACACGGGGGTGCCGTACTGGGCATACAGGGTGCGGCCAGCAGTGGAGGCGCTGAGGTACTTCACGCCGGAGCCGCCGGTGGGAGAGGTGAACCAGCCGCCGAAGGTGGCGCCGGAGCGGGAGGGATTGGCGGCCAGGATGCTCACATTGGAGCCAGACAGGTAGGCCTGCATCTTGTCCTCGCCGTTTTCACCGGCCACGCCGCCGTTGGGGTCCAGGATAACGTATGTATACTGGGCGGGAGCGGACTTGCTGTAGACGCCGTTCAGGTACAGGTTGGCCTCGGCCAGGCGGCGGTTCAGCAGGGTGGCATCGGGGGTGGAGCCCACATTGGCCCACAGGGAGATGGCGAACAGGAAGGCGTTCACATCGGAGTTGCGGGTGACGGCCTCGAAGAAGCGGCCGCCCTGGGTGGTCCAGTCGGTGCCGCAGTTGAAGCTGAAGCTAATCAGCGCATCGTGCTGGTACTGGCTCAGATACAGATTGTTTCTGGCGGTGAACTCGTTGATTTTGGTGTTGATGAGGTTCAGACGGTCCCGCAGGGCCAGGTCTGCCTGGGCCTCGGTCATAGTCTGGCCCTGGGCACCCACGGTGCCGTAGCCAATGGTCCACTGGCTCACATCCCAGTAGGCAGAGGCGCTGAAGCCCTCGAACTGCTTAATCAGGGCGACCACATTCTCACTGTACATCAGATTGGATGCGGCCTTGGCGGGGACAGCCCCCAGGGGAAGCAGGCTGATGGCAAGTACCATCGCCATGATCATGCAAGCGATTCTTCTTTTCATAAACTGCTCGCTCCTTTGTCGTTTTGATGGACTTATTATAGCAGGGTCTGTGACAAAATGCAACAGGCAAATTACATTTTGTTACTATTTATTTCTTAATTTTTTCTTAGCCAGTCCCCCGCCCCTCCTTTTTCCCTAGGAAGCAGCCGGAAAGGCGGCCTTGTGCCGCTGCAAAGGTTTCCAATCCCACCCAGGCCCACGCTCTGATTATTGACAATCCAGGGTGGGCTTGGTATACTCGAAAGCAAAAGGAGGCCGGAAGATGAAGGCTTTGATTGGAATGAGCGGCGGAGTGGACAGCTCGGTGGCTGCGCTGCGGATGCAGCAGGCGGGGTATACCTGCATCGGGGCCACCATGCGGCTGTATGCCGGGCAGGCAGAAAGCGCCGACGGAACGAAGACCTGCTGCTCCCTGGAGGATGTGGAGGATGCCCGGAGTGTGGCCCGGCGGCTGGGAATTGCCCACTATGTATTCAATTTCACCGACGATTTCTACAAAGAGGTGGTAGACCCTTTTGTGGATACCTATTATCAGGGCGGCACCCCCAACCCCTGCATTCTGTGCAATCGCCATCTGAAATTCGGCAAGCTGATGCAGCGGGCCACCGAGCTGGGCTGCGACTGGGTGGTATCCGGCCACTACGCCCGGGTGGAGCGGGACGACAGCACCGGCCGGTATCTGCTGAAGCGGGCGGCGGACCGGGCCAAGGACCAGACCTATTTTCTGGCCTGCCTGAGTCAGGAGCAGCTGGCCCGGGTGCAGTTCCCCCTGGGAGGCCTTACCAAGGAGCAGGTTCGGGAAATTGCCGCAGAGCATGGCTTTCTCAACGCCCGGAAGCACGACAGCCAGGACATCTGCTTTGTACCCGGCGGGGACTACACCGCCTTTCTGGAGGAATACACCGGCCGGAAGCTGTGCCCCGGGGACTTCCTGGATGCATCCGGCCGTACTCTGGGGCAGCACCGGGGGGCGGTGTGCTACACCATTGGCCAGCGCAGGGGGCTGGGACTGGCTATGGGGGAGCCGGTGTATGTCTGCCAGAAGGATATGGGAGCCAACACCGTCACCGTGGGGCCGGATGAGGCGCTATACTCCCCTGCCCTGCGGGCAAAGGACTGGGTGTGGTTCCCCTTTGAAAGGTTGACGGCCCCCATGGAGGTCACCGCCAAAATCCGCCACAGCCAGTATGACCGCCCCGCCACCGTCTTTCCGGAGCCGGACGGCACCGCCCGGGTGGTCTTTGCAGAGCCCCAGCGGGCCATCTCCCCGGGTCAGGCCGTGGTGCTCTACCAGGGCGATACCGTGGTAGGCGGGGGAACCATCCTCTGCGCTGAAAAATAGTGAAGGCACGCTGCAAAAACGCAGCGTGCCTTTTTGTGGGTGTGTCCCTTCGGGAGCACACCTTATTATATATTGTATATTGCGCCCTCAGATCAACCCCGCACACAGGGGTGGCTGCAATTCACAGCTTGCCCCCATTCCCGGGTCATGCGTCGCCGGAAGGGTCGGCCTGGTGGGTTTCCGGGGTATCCGCCGGGGCAGGCTCCCCGGCTGTCTCCTCCGGCGCAGGCTGGGGGGCGTGGGCCGGGGCCAGGGTTTCCAGGACGAAGGGTTCCTCTTCCTCCACCGGTTCTGCCTCGTTGAGCACCAGGGGCGGCATTTCGTTTTCGGGATGCAGGGGCTCCTCCCGCTCCTCCGGATGTTCCTCCTCCGGCAGCTCCGGAGGGCTCTTTTTGGGGCGGCAGAGGAACACCAGCAGCAGGAACACGGCAAGGCTCACCGCCGAAATGGTGGCCCCCAGGCGGAAGGCCTGGTTGCGGTAGACAAAGCGGACGGTGTGGGTGCCCTGGCTGAGAATCAGGCCAATCATGCACCCGCCAATCAGCACCGTCTCCCGGGGCTCTCCGTCCACCTCGGCATACCAGTTGCCGTTCTGGGGGATGGAGGTATACAGCAGACCATCCCGGGCACAGTTAACGGTGCCCTCTACCTGGGTATCGGAGAAGGCGGTGAGCTCCAGCTGGGAGCTGTTGAGCATCTCATAGCCCAGGCGGAACAGCGCATTGTCCATAATTGCCACATTCACCGTGGCGCTGCCGTCCTCCCCGGTCTTGCCCATGATGCGGATGTCAATCACATCCCCGGCCTTCACATCCTGGATGGCCAGCATCTGGGGCAGACTGATGTCCTCCCGGTACAGCTCCACACTGTTGACACTGACATAGAAGGTGTTGCGCTGGGGCAAATCCAGCCGGACACAGGCAAAGCCATCCTGGGGCACCACATAGGAATAGATTACGCTTCCGCCGGAGACCACGTCGCTGTAGCGGCAGTAGCCGTCCTCCCGCTGCTCCACCACCTCGGCACCGCTGCCGTAGACATCCCGGTATTCCAGGGGAACGGACTGCCACACGTCCCCGGTCAGGCCGGTGGCCGCCCGGAACAGCTCATTCTGGAAGGCAAAGGAGCCGTCGCTGGTGAGGAAATCCACCTGGGCCAGCTGGGGCTCCACCATGAAGCCCAGGGGCAGGTAGGCGGTATTGCGGTACAGGTACACATTGCCGAAGTGGTGTACCTCCTGGAAGCAGGAGCTGCTGCGGTCCCGGCCATCCCGGTCAATCATATATTTCAGGCCCAGAAACAGGTTGGCCACCGGGGAGCTCTCCTCGAAGCAGTAGCGGTTATAGGTGTTCTTGGCCCCATAGCCCAGGGCCCGCATAAACTCGGTGATGTGCACATTGGCGGAGCTGGTGAAGGTGGAGATGCCGGAGTAGCCGTTCAGCGCACCATCGTTCAGGGTCTGGGAATGGGTGACCTCTGCCCGGTAGAAGGGGGTATTGGCCTCCCGCTCCTTCATATAGCGAATCATAGAGGCGGACTGCTCCGTGCCCTTTGGGTAATCCATCACATTGGTGCCGGGGAAATAGAAGCCGAAGGCCGTCAGGGTGGCGGCCAGCTCCAGGGCCATTACGGTGCAGATGCAGCGCTTGGTGGCTCTGCGCCAGCGGCGGG
>UROL01000116.1 GCA_900549495.1 uncultured Eubacteriales bacterium
GCGCAGGGTGGAGATCACCGACGCCGGGATGCCGGCCTTCACCAGCGCCCCCACGGCGTCCATGGCCCGGCGGAAGCTGCCCGCCTGCCGTCCGGCGTCGTGTACGTCCTCCGGCCCGTCGATGGACACCGCCACGGACTCCACGCCGGTCTCCCGCAGCTGCGCCAGCACCTCCGGCGACATCAGGTACCCGTTGGTGATCACCGCCACCGCCGCGCCCCGGCCGGTGAGCCGCCCGGCGATCTGCGCCCAGTCCCGCCGCAGGAACACCTCGCCCCCGATCAGCGACACCCTCCGGCACCCCAGCTCTGCCAGCTGGTCCGCCGTGTCCAGGCACTCCGCCGTGGACAGCTCGTCGGCCCTGGCCCGCCCCCCGGCGGACCCGCAGTACCGGCATCCGAAGCAGCACGCCAGCGTCAGCTCCCACACGCAGCTGCGCAGCTGGAACCCGCTCATTTCTTCTCCTTCACCACCGGCGCGGCATACACCGCCATGATGGGCGGCTCAGACCCGGGCCGCTCCGGCTTTTTCGGACCCTTTACCGGTTTTCCGTCAAGATCCCGTAAAAAGAAGTCCCGGGCATCCCCGTTGGGATATCCCGCTTTTTTGGATGTTTTCCTCTCGTTCATGGACATTGTCCTCCTGCCCTGTTGATTAATTACACATATATTATAGCATAATCCACCCGTCGAATCCAGAAAAATTTCCCTTATCCCCTGAAAATGCACTTGCATTCGACATGACTTTGTGATAGAACAATAACCACATAACAATAAACTTTGGAAAACCAAAATTACACTTGAAAACGATACCGATATGCGCTATAATAACGTTCCGCAGCTGGGACCGGCATCCCGGCGGCGGAAGCGTTGTCGCATCTTCAATTAGGTCCGTTAGGGCCTGAAAATAATGCGCACCGCGCAAATAAACGCAATGGGAGGAACGAGGATATGAAGAAATGGAAACAGGCGTTGGCCCTTGTGCTGGCGCTGGTCATGGCCCTGTCTCTGGTGGCCCTGCCGTCCTTCGCGGCGGATGAGGAGACCGGCGGCGGCACGGCGGCCACTCAGCCCGTGTGGCCTGCTGAGGGCTCTATCAACCTCAGCAAAAAAGCCCAGCCTGTGGATGAGGAGAGTGGCCTCTATGAGGTTACCCTGGGCATCCAGGGCAAGAACTACAAGACCACCTCCGACGTGGTCCTGGTCATCGACTGCTCCGGCAGTATGGAGGGCACCAAGCTCACCAACACCCGCAAGGCCGCCAAGGCCTTCGGTGACAAGCTGCTGACGGAGAACAGCACTACCCGCATCGCCATCGTCACCTTTATTGATAAGGCCACGGCGTACAACAACGGCCACTTCTACACGGCCTCTGAGCTGTCTGCCTTCAGGTCCGCTGTGGATGCCGCCACCTACGCCAACGGCGGCACCAACCAGCAGGCCGGTATCCATGTGGCCCAGCAGCTGCTGGCCTCTGCTTCTTCCACCGGCAAGCAGAAGAACATCGTCATCCTGTCCGATGGTGAGCCCACCTACAGCCATCCCTTTGTTGCAACCGCAACCTATGAAGGGTGTGAGCGCTTGAATAGCTACTGGTGTGGCAACTACGGTCCCCGCGATGGTCGGTTCACCAACGTAGGTGCCTTCACCCCTGACTATAACACCGAGATCGGCTCAGGCAACAGCTTCACCATGAACTATAATGCGTATGTGAATGCCACCTGTACGGAGCATGGAACAACCAGCCGACTCAGCTATGGTGTGTATGCCTTGGATGGCACGGTTACTCAGACCAGCGGCACCAACAACGGCGTAGCCACCATCTGGGAGGCCAACCAGGCCAAGGCCGCTGGCACCACCATTTTCTCCGTGGCCCTCCAGGCCGGTACCAACGGCGAGAACACGCTGAAAGACTGTGCCACGGACCCCACTGCCGGCTACTTTGCCATTGCCCAGAATGACAACGTGGAGACCAAGCTGAACGCGGCCTTTACCGCCATCGCTGGCAGCATCGCCAAGGCTGCTACCAATGGCAGCGTGGTGGACCCCATGAGCGATTATGTCGGCCTGGATTTCGAAGGCGATCCTACCTACACCAATGATTATGCTGCCTATGCCAATAAGCAGTATGATGTTTACTTGAGCCAGGGCACCGTCACCCGCAGCGGCAACACCCTGAACTGGACGGTTGGCGACATCAGCGAGGGGCAGGATGCGGTCATGAAGTACCGCGTGAAGCTCAATGACGGCCTGGAGAAGGGAAAGACGTATCCTACCAATAAGGCTACCACCTTCCATTACACCGACTATCAGGATCAGGAGACCAGCAAGGATTTCAACATTCCGGAGGTTGCGCCCAACGGTGGTACCATTCTTATTCATTACTATCTGGTGAATGCAAATGGCCAGCCCATCAATGCCGGCGGTACGGTCGTGGACTCCCCGGATAAGGCTCAGGTCCTGTCCGCCCAGGAGTATTACACGGTGAATAATTCCCAGGCACTGAACTACGGCACCTATCAGGTCAGCAAAAAGGATATTGACGGTTCCAACTATTATGGTTATACCCTCAATGGCCGTGACAAGAACGCCCCTGATGTTCAGAGTAGAGAAGCTACGGCTGAAGTCGCAGTCGCGACTACCAATGCCAACCGCGAGGTTTGGTTCGCCTACTACCAGACCTTCAACGTGGTCCACGTCCGCATGGACGAGAACGGTGCGGCTAAGACTGTGCAGACGGATACCTATACCGTCAGCGCCAGCTTCAACCTCACCGACAAGGTCAACAAGGACAAGGACGGCAATGCCGTCACCGAGGGTACCTTCCTCTACGGCGGCGCGTTCCAGGATGCTGCCTGCACCACTGCCTATCCCTTCGCCGAGGGCGAAACCGGCCTCAGCTTCGCCCCCAAGGCTGGCGAAACCTACTATATCTGGGAAGTGCCCAACGCCTATCTGAAGCCTATGGCTCTGTCTTGCTGGGAGCATAACACAGAGGGGCAGCTGGATGTCATTGGCTTCTATATGGTTTCCGCCATTGACCGCAGCCTCTACAAAGAAGCTGGCTTCTATGTCAATAGTACCCGTACCACGGCAAACCAGATGACCTATGAGGCCATTGACGAAGCTCGCACCACCGTTGCCAACCTGCCGGAGGGCCAGAGCGTTGCCTTCAAGGGCATCACCATCAACCTGAAGCAGGAGGGCCAGTCCAACAGCTATACTGCGGCCAGCGTAGTCACTGGTGACAAGTATGGCTATATGCTGTGCTACGGCCTGGATAAGAACACCTATTGGTCCCAGGCCGGTGAATCCGTCAGCTACTATCCCTACTGGGTCACCCTGGACGGCGTGGAGGTCACCAACAGCGTCACCCGCACCGGCACCTACCAGGGCACTGGCGCTGGCAAGATCAAGTCCACGGATGAGTCCCGCACCGCTGACTGCACGGTTCCCGCCGTTGCCGAAACACAGCTGCTGACCATGGCTTCCTACTGCGCCGATGGCACTCCCATTTCGGCGGATGTGCCCACCGTGGAGGATGTCACCGTCACCGTGGTGGACGGCGCCAAGACCTATGAGCTTACCGTTTCCGCCGGTACCGGCGTCCGTAACCAGGTGGCCTACCAGGCCCCCGCCGGCAAGGTCTTTGCCGGTTGGTTCGCCGACCAGGCCTATACCATCCCCGCCGACCTGGACCAGGTCACGGAGGACACCACCATCTACGCCAAGTACGTCAGCGACTCCTATCTGGACCTGCACTATGTCCGGAATGGTCTGTTCCGCCTGCGCGGCGTCACCCTGATCTCCGCCGTGGATAACCCGGCCAACTATCAGGAAAGCGGCATCATTGTGGACGGCGTGAAGGTGCCTGTTGCCTACGCCAACCGCTATCGGCTGTTCTATACGGCCTCCGGCCTGTTCGGCGCTGCCCGCAATGCCAAGCTCATGATCACCCAGCAGAGCCTCTCCGGCTCTGGTACCCTGGAGGTCACCCCCTATTGGGTCACTCTGGACGGCACCGAAGTCCACGGCGTCACCCATACCCTGCATTACAACACCCGCACCATTTGGGAGTGAGGAAAGGAGAACATCCATGAACACAAAATTTATCCCTCCTGAACTCCAGGATACCGTTGTGGGCCTTGATGGCCAGAGGCCCAGCGGCAGTGTTTTGGAAAGCATCGGCAATGGCCGCTATGCCGTGACCCTGCCCGATGGCCAGCAGGTCATCGTGGACCAGCACGGCAACATCATCGGCTGAAACACCACAAGCGGAGGGATGGCTCATCCATCCCTCCGCTTCTCACACATGACGAATTTTTATCCATGAAACGACGACTTGTTCTTGCCGGTGTTCCCGTAGACGTGATCACCGCCTATGATGAATACTATCCGTATTTTTCTCCGTATCTGGAAAAGAATGGTGGGACGACCCGAGATATCCCGCCCTGTCCCATAAATGACCGGGACATTCCGTCAGTGCGCATTCCGCCCCAGCGGCTCCGGAAGGCTGCCAGTATTTACCAGCCCGGGGAACCGGAATATTATGTGGAATATATGGAGCTGTGTCCCGCTGTCTCCTCTGCCATCACGGCTTTCGGCCGCATCGTGTTCCATGCCGTTTCCTTTATCTGGAAGGACCTGGCTTGGCTTATTACCGCCCCCAGCGGCACCGGCAAATCCACCCATTATTGCCTGTGGAAGCTCCTCTGTCCCGATGCGGTTCAGATCATCAACGGGGATAAACCCATTGTATATATGGAAAATGACCAAGTATTCGTCACTTCATCCCCTTGGACGGGAAAAGAAAACATGTCTCAGCGGCTGACCGCTAAATTGGGCGGAATTATATTCCTGGAACAGGCCAAAATCAACGAAATCAGACGACTGACCGTTCACGAATCCGCCGGAAAAATCTTTTCCCAATTCCTGTTTGATTGTAATACAGAGCAGGAAGTGAAATCCGCCTGTAAAATCGCTGAAAATATGCTGAAAAGCCCGGTCTGGCTTCTGAAAAACCGCGGAGATATCCAATCTGCCCAATTGTGCAGAGATACCCTGGCGGCAGCCCTGTCTGACCCTGCGATGAATCTGGCAAAAAGTGATAAAAATGGTGAAAAACTATGAAATATACCGTTATTCCCGGAGTAGTTCTTGCAGAAATCTGCGATGAACAATTCCTGGTGGCAACCGGACCCGCTCGCGGCAGGGTACCGTATGTCAAAGGGCTGAACGAAACCGGAGCATACTTTTTCTCGCAAATTAAATCCGGATTATCTACTGAATCAATCATAAATGACGCCGCAGAACGATACGAAACAACGACTGAGATAATTGCTCCATCCTTCGGTAATTTTCTTCAGGCCCTTGTTGATTCCGGCTATCTTCAGGAAATCCCGGAATCAACTCCTCCGGCCAAACCAAAAACCGATCAATAATCCTCAATAATGAACAAATACGCTCCAAAATGGGCTTAAATAGCCCATTTTGGAGCGTATTTGCAATTTTTTCTGGGCGGTTAATTCAGACTTGTCAGGCTTCCCGAAAAAGGGAGGCAGGGAAAGCATTGTGAAAATTTAATCATTTCTTGACGCAAAGCGGAATATTTGATAGGATAACTCCACACTAAGGTGAATAAAAATGCAGAAGGAGAGACGATATGGAACGCGAGAAGCTGGGGTCCCGGCTGGGGTTCATCCTGCTGTCCGCCGGGTGCGCCATCGGCTGCGGCAATGTGTGGAAATTCCCGTGGATGTGCGGCCAGTATGGCGGGGGCGGCTTTGTGCTGTTGTATGTGCTGTGCCTGGTGGTGCTGGGGCTGCCTATCATGACCATGGAGTTCTGCGTGGGCCGGGCGGCCCAGACCAGCCCCATCCACATGTATCAGAAGCTGGAGAAAAAGGGTCAGAAATGGCACATCCATGGGTATGTGTCCTTATTCGGCAGCATCGCCCTGATGGCGTTTTACACGGTGGTCACCGGATGGATCGTGTACTATTTCGTGCAGTTTCTCACGGGAAACAGCCAGAATCTGGGGTTTTCCGCAATGATCGCGGACCCGGGCGTCAACGTGACCTATCTGGCGGTGACGGTGGCGATGGCCTTCGGCGTTTTGTGCTTCGGCCTGCAGAGCGGCCTGGAGC
>UROL01000117.1 GCA_900549495.1 uncultured Eubacteriales bacterium
CGAGATCAGCCTCGGTCTCGTGGGCTCGGAGATGTGTATAAGAGACAGCCTTTATCATACGGAAACACGTCCTTCCTGTCGCAGCTCATACCAGAGCCATTTTACCGCAAAACCGCCCCAAGCGCAAGGGGCCTTCAAAAAATCTTATAATTCGCAATTGTGGGAAACGACTGTAATTTTTGTGGACATACCACCCGGCAGGTGGTATAATGGTAGGATAAGTTGGAGTATTATGGCCCTTGGGGCTGAAAAGGAGAAGCGATTATGTCTGCATTTTCTGGTGCGACCCTGCTGATTACCGGCGGTACCGGTTCCTTCGGCAACACTGTATTGAAGCATTTTCTGGACACTGACATTGGCCAGATTCGTATTTTTTCCCGGGATGAGAAGAAACAGGATGATATGCGCCATCAGCTTCAGGCGGCCCATCCCGACAGCGCCAAGAAGGTGAAATTCTATGTGGGCGACGTCCGGGACCCCCAGTCCATTCGGGATGCAGTGCCGGGGGTGGACTATATTTTCCATGCGGCGGCGCTGAAGCAGGTGCCCTCCTGCGAGTTCTTCCCCATGCAGGCGGTGAAGACCAATGTAGAGGGCACGGACAATCTGCTCCGGGCCGCTGTGGAGGGAAAGGTGAAGCGGGTGGTGTGCCTGTCCACGGACAAGGCGGCCTATCCCATCAATGCCATGGGCATCTCCAAGGCCATGATGGAGCATGTGATTTATGCCAATGCCCGGGTGGCGGCGGAGCGGGGGGACACCACCATCTGCTGCACCCGCTACGGCAATGTGATGTGCAGCCGGGGCAGCGTCATTCCTTTGTTCATTGACCAGATTCATGCGGGAAACCCCATTACCATCACCGACCCTGGGATGACCCGCTTCCTGATGAATCTGGATGAGGCGGTGGATTTGGTGCAATTTGCCTTCCAGCATGCCAACCCTGGGGACTTGTTTATTCAAAAGGCGGATGCCTGTACCATTGGCGATTTGGCCAAGGCGGTGCAGCAGCTCTTCGGCGACACCGGCGTCAGCATCATCGGCACCCGCCACGGCGAGAAGCTGTATGAGACCCTGATGACCCGGGAGGAACGGCTACGCAGTGAGGATATGGGCAATTATTTCCGGGTGGCGGCGGACAGCCGGGATTTGAACTACGACAAATTCTTTGTCCAGGGCCGGGTGATAACCCAGGCCGAGGAATCCTATACCAGCCACAATACCAACCGGCTGGACGTGGCCGGGACAGTGAAGAAGCTGCTGACCACCGACTACGTCCGGGAGGAGCTGGCCGGAATCCGGCACAACTGAGGAAACGCCATGAACATTCTCATCACCGGTGCCAAGGGCATGGTGGGCACCGCCCTGTGCAACAATCTGAAAAATATCCGGGACGGGAAGAATAAGACCCGCCCGGGGCTGCATATTGAGGAAATCTACCAGTATGATTTGAATTCCACCCCCAAGGAGCTGGACGAATACTGCCGGAAGGCGGATTTCGTGTTTAACCTGGCGGGGGTCAACCGCCCGGAGAATCCGGAGGATTTTATGAAGGGCAATTTCGGCTTTGCCTCCGACCTGCTGAGCTGCCTGAAAAAGCACGGCAATCTTGCCCCCATTATGCTGTCCTCCTCTATCCAGGCAACGCTTGCCGGGCGCTTTGGCAACAGCGAGTATGGCCGGAGCAAAAAGGCCGGTGAGGAACTGTTCTTCGACTACGCCAAGGAAACCGGCGCAAAGGTTGCCGTCTACCGCTTTGTGAACCTGATGGGTCACAGCCGCCCCAAATACAATAGCGCCGTCAGCACCTTCTGCTGGGCGGTGGCCAACGACGAGCCCTTTACCGTCAATGACCGCAGTACCCAGCTGGAGCTGCTGTACATCGACGACCTGGTAGAAGGAATGTTCGACCTGCTGGAGGGGAAGGAGCAGCACTGCGAGTTTGACGGTGTGGAGACGGTTCTGCAAGAGGATGGCCGCTACTGCTGTGTCCCTGTGACCCACAGGGTTACCCTGGGGGAAATCGTGGATTTGCTGCAAGAATTCAAGGCCCAGCCCACCACGCTTCTGATGCCCAAAATGCCGGAGGGCTCCTTTGCTAAAAAGCTCTACTCCATGTACCTGACCTACCTGCCCACGGACAAGTTTAAGTATGCCCTGAGGATGCATGTGGACAACCGCGGCTCTTTCACGGAATTGTTGCATACCGCCGACTGCGGTCAGGTGAGCATCAACATCAGCCGCCCGGGCGTTACCAAGGGGCAGCATTGGCACAACTCCAAGTGGGAGCTATTTATTGTGGTGGCGGGGCATGGCCTGATTCAGGAGCGGAACATCAACACCGGGGAGACGGTGGAATTTGAAGTTTCCGGGGAGAAAATAGAGGCTGTCCACATGATTCCCGGCTGGACCCACAACATCATCAACCTGTCGGAGACGGAGAACCTGGTGACGGTGATGACCTGCAACGAGATTTTTAACCCCAATCACCCGGATACCTTCTTTGAGCCGGTGTAAAGGAGACAAACAATGGCGGATTATAGCAATGTATCTTTTCAGAACAACGGCAAGCTGAAGCTGCTGATTATTGTAGGCACCCGCCCGGAGATTATCCGCCTGGCGGCTGTCATCAACAAAACCCGGAAATATTTCGATGTAATTCTGGCCCACACCGGACAGAACTATGACTACAATCTGAACGGCGTCTTCTTCCACGACTTGCAGTTGGCCAGCCCCGAGGTCTATATGAACGCCGTGGGCGCAGACCTGGGGGAGACCATGGGCAATATTATTGCCGAAAGCTACAAGCTGATGGTAGCGGTGCAGCCCGATGCCGTGCTGGTGCTGGGGGATACCAACAGCTGCCTGAGCGTTATCGGTGCAAAGCGGCTGCATATTCCCATTTTCCACATGGAGGCGGGCAACCGCTGCAAGGACGAGTGCCTGCCGGAAGAAACCAACCGCCGGATTGTGGATGTGATTTCGGATGTGAATATGGCCTACTCTGAGCACGCCCGCCGGTATCTGGCAGATACGGGGCTGCCCAAGGAGCGCACCTATGTCACCGGCTCTCCCATGGCAGAGGTGCTGCACCAGAATTTGAGCAAAATTGAGGCCTCGGATATTCACACCCGCTTGGGGCTGGAAAAGGGAAAATACATCCTCCTGTCCGCCCACCGGGAGGAGAACATCGATACGGAAAAGAATTTCCTGTCCCTGTTCACCGCTGTTAACAAAATGGCAGAAAAGTACGATATGCCCATTCTCTATTCCTGCCATCCCCGCTCCAAAAAACGCCTGGAGCAAACCGGCTTCCGGCTGGACAGGCGGGTGATTCAGCATACACCCCTGGGCTTCCATGACTACAACTGCCTGCAGATGCACGCCTTCTGCGTGGTGTCCGACTCCGGCACGCTGCCGGAGGAGAGCAGCTTCTTTACCAGCGTGGGCCACCCCTTCCCGGCGGTGTGCATCCGCACCAGCACCGAGCGGCCGGAGGCTCTGGACAAGGGCTGCTTTATTCTGGCGGGCATCGAAGGGAATGGGCTGCTGCAGGCGGTGGACGTGGCGGTGGAGATGAACCGCAGCGGTGATTTGGGCATCCCTGTGCCGGATTACACCGATGAGAATGTCAGCGATAAGGTGGTCAAGATTATCCAGAGCTACACAGGGGTGGTAAACCGGATGGTGTGGCGGAAGGAACCCCGGATAATTTGAAAAAATGTGTTGACCTGATGCCTCTTTTCGGTTATAATGTTTCCCATGACTGTTAAAGTCGCCTAGTATGTGTTGCTGCGGCCCATCGGGCTGTCGAGCATATGAAGAAAAACGAGGAGGTGTAAGTTTTATGAAGCGTACCTATCAGCCCAGCAAGCGTCACCGTTCCAAGGTGCACGGTTTCCGTCAGAGAATGGCTTCTTCCAACGGCCGTAAGGTTCTTGCCCGCCGGCGTGCAAAGGGCCGCAAGGTCCTGTCCGCTTGATGAGCATTGGGCACCCCGGTGTGGGAATGTTGCTCTGAGCGAAATGGGAGCAAAAGCGGGGTGAATGGATTGTTCGCCCCGCTCCCTTTTTATTTGAACGCTCCCGAAATTTTGGAGTTTGCACTATGAAGTATTCCACCAGTTTGAAGCTCAATCATATTTTTCAGCGCCTGTACCACTCCCACGGTGCGGCGGATTCCTATCTGGTGCTCTACGCCCGGAAGAACCGCCTGGGGGGCAACCGGGTAGGCATCACCACCGGCAAGAAGCTGGGCCATGCGGTATACCGCAATCGCACCCGGCGCCGGCTGCGGGAAATCTACCGGCTGAACGAGGAAAAGTTCCAGCCCGGCTGGGACATTGTGGTGGTGGCCCGCACCCGGGCGGTAAATGCCCCCTTCCAGCGCCTGACGGACAGCTATCTGTCCCTGGCGGCCAAGCTGGGCATCCTGAAGGAAACCTGATTCCCGGGGTGCGCCATGAAACGTTTTCTGCTGAGCCTCATTCGCTTTTACCAGAGGAATATCTCGCCTGCATTTCCCCCCAGATGCCGCTTCCGTCCCACCTGCTCTGCCTATGCGTATGAAGCAATTTGCCGATACGGGGCCCTTCGCGGCGGCTGGCTGGCCATCAAGAGGATTGCCAAATGCCACCCGTTCTATCACGGCGATTTTTACGACCCCGTCCCATGACTTCCAGAAATTAAGGAGGAAAGTCCATGTTCCTTGCATTTTCCCTCGCTGATATCATCCAGGTTCCCTTCGGCTATCTGATGGGCTGGCTGTATCAGCTTACCAACAACTACGGCGTTGCACTTATCCTGTTCTCCATCATTGTGCAGCTGGTGATGCTCCCTATGACGGCCAAGTCCAAGAAGAGCATGATGAAGATGTCCCGGCTCCAGCCCCGGATGCAGGAGATTCAGCGCCGCTACGCCGATGACCCCCAGCGCCAGAACCAGGCAATCCAGACCATGTATAAGGAAGAGGGCGTGTCCATGGGCGGCGGCTGCCTGTGGAGCCTGATTCCCATGCTGATTATCATCCCTCTGTATACCGTGGTGCGCCAGCCCCTGGTATACATGCTCCATGAGAGCGTGGAGACTGCGGGCCAGATTGTGGACGTGCTGAAAAATGCCGCCCCGGATGCCTTTACCTCCAACGCCTATTACAATCAGATTACCGCCGCCCAGCTGATTCCCCAGTATGCCGAGGTGCTGAAGGAGGCCATCCCCGGCATTAGCCAGAGAGTGCTCAACGGTGTCAATTTCGGCTTCCTGGGCTGCAACCTGGGCCTGATTCCTCCTTTCAATGTGTTTAGCGCTGCCTTCTGGACATGGCCCAACGTGGGGCTGTTCTTACTGGCCCTGCTGTCTGCCGGTAACCAGGTGGTTACCATGTGGATTAACCAGAAGATGAACGACTCTGTGGTTACCAACAAAGACGGCATCCAGGACGAGGAAACCGCCAAGAATTCCCAGGCTGCCCAGACCAGCAAGGTCATGATGTATACCATGCCCCTGATGATGCTGTGGATTGGCTTTACCGTGCCTGCCTCCCTGTCCCTGTACTGGCTCGCCGGCGGTGTGGTGAGAACCGTGGAAGATGTGATGCTGACCAAGAAATACCGCACCCAGTACGACGCAGAGGATGCCGAGCGCCTGAAGCGCCGCCTGGAGCAGGATAGAATCGAGGCCGAGAAGGAAGCGCAGCGTGCCCAGCGCCGGGCTGCCAACCCCGACGGCATCACCGAGAACACCAGCAAGAAGAAGATGCAGAAGAAGCAGCGGGAGCAGGAGGAAGCCGAGCGCTCCGCCGCAGCCAAGGAATACGCCGCCAGAAAGGGCCTGACGGTGGAAGAGGAAGCATCCGAGAGCCGGAAGACCATGTCCGGCATCGCCGACCGCCCCTATTGCAAGGGCCGGAACTACGACCCCAACCGCTACGCTTCCAATCATACGGAGGAATAATCCATGGAAAAGAAAAGCATTATCACCGGCAAGACCATCGACGAGGCCAAGGCCAATGCCGCTGCCCAGCTGGGCCTGGATGCCGACGCCTTCTCCTATCAGGTGGTTCAGATGCCCAAGTCCGGCTTCCTGGGCATCGGTGCTCAGCCTGCCAAGATTGAGGTGACCTACCAGGTTCCCGACCC
>UROL01000118.1 GCA_900549495.1 uncultured Eubacteriales bacterium
ATCAGCCTCGGTCTCGTGGGCTCGGAGATGTGTATAAGAGACAGATTGATGATCACCTTGTCTACCTCCTTTTTCTCCTGTGACAGAATACCGTCGATCACATCGCCGTTGAGTTTGCCGTCCTTGTCCAGCTCCCGCATTTTCTGTGCTTGCGACAGCGAGGGCGAGGACTGCTGCCCCTCGATGGACACGGCGATATACCTCTGATTTTTGGGACGGATGAATGAGATCTCCACCGCCGGGGTGAACGCCAGCTTTTTCTCGTCCACCATTTTCTGCAAATCCGGCACAAGCTCGGTCAGGCGGATATACCGCTGCACCTGCTTGTAGTTCATGCCGTTGCGATCTCCCACGACCTGCGTGGAGCGTTTTCCGGCGCTCTTATCGTCCTCACCGGGCCGGGCTCCTTGGTGCTTGATGGCCTCCACCTGCATTTTGAGCGACTGCGCCTTTTCCGTGGGCAAAATACGCTCACGGTGGCGGAGGTTGTCATCCGTCATGGCAAGGATGGCTTCATCGTCCGTCATGTTGCGGACGATACACGGCATATTCGCAAATCCGGCAAGCTCGCTTGCCCGCTGGCGGCGGTGGCCTGCGATGATCTCATAGCCGCCATCCTCTCGGGGACGCACCAGCGCGGGCTGATTGACGCCCGCCGCCTTAACCGACTCCACAAGCCCCTGCATCTCCGCATCATCCCGGACACCAAAGGGATGATTTTTGAACGGGTGCAGGTCTGCCAAATTGAGATAGACGATTTCCTCTTTTTCGGCGCGGGTGGCGTCACGGGGCGCAGACGGCTCCGGCGTGACCTCTTCACCAGCGGGAGTACCGCCCTTATCCACGGCAGGCTTCTCCGGGGCGGGCTTGCTTTGGGACTTTTTGTCCCGAGGTTTGGGCGGCTTTGCCTTATCGGGAGCGGCCTTGCCATCCTTGGGCGGTCGGCCTCTGCCGGGTTTGGCGGGCTTGTCCTTTTCGGTGGGCGGCTTCTGCTTGACCGCCTTTTTCTCCTCCTTGGCCGCCTCGTCACGGGCGGCGGCAAAATCCACTACCTTGCCGGAATGTGCCGGGGCGGGTGCATCCTTGCCGGGATCAGGTGGCTGCACCTGCTCCATTTCAGCCTTGGGAGCTTCGGGAGCGGCAGGCTCCTCCATCTCGGCGTGGATAACAGCGTCGGCGGGATCAGGCACGGCCTCGCCCATCTCAAAGAGTGCTGCCTGCCCCTCGTGTTCCAGCATGACCGTCTCTGCGTCGGTCAGCACAGGCTCTGGAGCGGGCTGCTCCGGCACAGCGGCATTTTCCACCGTAGGAGCGGGAGCCTCGGCGGACGGGGCTGTCTCGGGAATATTTTTCTTATCATCTGCCATTTGCAAACCTCCTTTTGTGGCATGAAAAAAAGCCAGTCCGCAGACTGGCCGGGTGAAAGTAACCTCCCTTCATGGTGTTATATATGAAAACGCCGCCCGTTGTCTCTCTGGGTGGAATTTACAATTTATTATTTTCTTTTTCGACCTATTGTGATATAATCACATCGTCAGTACGAGCGGTCAGATCAGACTTCGTTTGGCTCGTGATCAAAACGCGGGCGGCATCGTACCTATGGGTAAGGATGCATTTTTCTCCGGCAGAAGTGCCATCAGCACCTCGTCACCCCGACACAGTGACACACGAACACGGTAACACTGTGACTGCACTTGTAGTCAGTATGTATGTGTGTTTCGTTGTGACCGTGTCAAGTGATTTGGTGTTGGACCGAGCAGAACAAACTGTTTGGGAAGTCGGATTTGTGCTGGTGTGAATTTAGGATATAAGGCTGCAATATCTCCTTGTTGTTGGCGGATGGGAAGTCCCCTCAATTTTGAGGGCCAATAATAACAAGGAGGTGAATTCCGTGAAGAAAGCGGACAAGCCCAGTATTGTCATCAATATCAATGTTTACGGTGACAATAACAAGGTTTCCACGAATGAGACTCGCTCTCATGTTCCTGCTGCTGTGATCATCATTGTACTGATTGCAGTAGCCGTACTGGCTGTATCCTTTTGCTGCCCTGAACTACTTCCCGATTTTGTCCGTTGGATAATCGGTAAAGTAGTCAACAGCTAACACCAGCACATTTTAAGAATTGAGGTGTAATTCCTTTTGAAATATACTGATTGCCCACTATACGGAATTCAATCTAAGAAAATGCTAAAATATGTTCTACATATTAAAGATGGGGATTTGTTAAAACAAGACTATGTTGTTTCGATGATTAGTCCCTATGTAGATATGTCTAAAAAGCCTCGGCTTATTGAACCTCCACAGGCCGAATTGAAAACTGTACAAAAACGCATAAAAACATTATTGGGAAAAATTGAAGTGCCCGATAATGTTTTTTCCGGCATTAAGGGAAAATCATACTCCGATAATGCTCGCCAGCATTTGGGCGAGGGCACTCGGAATCTATATAAGATTGATTTGACTGCATTTTTCCCTTCGATTAGCAGAGAAACAGTTTATCGCTTTTTCTTTGAAGATTTGTGCTGTTCTCCTGATGTTGCCGAGGTACTGACTAACTTAACAACAACCGATCTTAAAAAGCTCGATCAAAAGTTCCTTTCGGAAGTTTACGATTTTCTGGCAGCTAAAGGAGTTAAATGCTATAATCATCTGATCTCTGGAGCTCCAACAAGTCAAATCCTTTCATATCTGGTTAATCACAAAATGTTTGATGAATTACAGGCGTTGTCAGATAATAACGATGTGATAATGACTGTCTATGTAGATGATGTGGTATTTTCGAGCGAACATAACATATCCTCGGAGTTTAGAAAAACGGTATTGTCACTTATCCGAAAATATAATTACCAAGTTTCCCGAAAAAAAGTGAAAGGGTATTCCAGAACATATCCTAAATTGGTGACGGGTGTTATTATCAATAGTGAGGGCAAAGCCACCGTCAAGAACTCACTTAGGAAAAAGATTATGTTTGAGCATGAATATCTTCGCAATAATCCCACTGATAAAAAAAGTCGTCAGCGTCTACGTGGCCTTGTTACTGCTGCCAGACAGGTTGACAAGTCAGCTTACCCTAATATACGTAAATTTGCTTTTGAAAAGTTTGTAAAAGAATAAGTCACCGCTCAAAATTGGGTGGTAGCGTTAAAATTGTTTTCTCAGGATGAATACCTCTTGCCGACTACCAGCAAACCGTTGATATATCTGTGTTTTTTGAGATCCTATAATTACACTCCGACCATATTGAGTGTTCATAACAGATTTGGGTTATGAACACTCATTTTTTTACTTTCAGGCCGTGTAAAATGCCTGTTCCGCACCATGGTGAATGTGTTTCTGGTAAGCAGGGCCTTGCGTTAGCTCTGGGATATCCAGGCCGCCCACGAAGCGATAGCAGATTTCCATTCGCTGGGTGCGGTTTTTCCCGGCTCCCTGGATTTCATGGACAATGGTTTCTCCACGAAATCGAAAGCAGCGGAGCTGTCAAGGTATCCATTTCCAGGAATTTCCGAACGGCCCTCAAGAAATGCTGCTGGTTCTACTCTGCGCTGTCCGCTTCTGAGTTAATGATCCACCGCTCCTTTTGAGCCGCTTCGCTCTGGAAGATGGATGTAAAAAGCTCTATCCCCTCCTCATCGGCCAGGACGGTCGGCTCTTTCAGAAAGATCTCCAACCTTCCGGCACGAGTGCAAAGCCGATGGGTTCTCTCGCTTCTGGTCAGCCGTTTCAGCTCGCTCTGCAATCGCTTTTCCTTGTGCTTGACTACTGTTTGTGTTTCAGCCTTTCCAATTCTTCGCTCATGGGCAGCATCTTCTTTCTGATAATAGGCAAAAAAGGCAACCAACTTTTTACGGTTGATTGCCTTTAGCTTGGGCATTATTTTGTTTTTAATTGGCTTTTATTTACATGTATGTTTTTTCATGACAAATAGTAAAGAGTCAATTTATGAATACGCAAACTATATAGTGGATAGAAAACTGGCAGATTTATCTACTGAAGCCCCGGGAATAGATAAGTATATTTGATTTGTTTGAGGAAAGGGTAATAGTCAATGATTAAACGAACAACAGCACGAGGAATTATGTTCATGCATAATAGTCGAGAAGAAAAATGTATTGCTCTAATCCAAAGGATTAAGTTTGATCAGCCAGAGTATTATGTAGTGCCAGGAGGCGGCGTTGAAGGTAATGAGACTGTTTTCCAAGCTGTGGAAAGGGAGATACGTGAAGAATTGGGTGTAACATGTAAGGCCCTGGAAATCGTAGAAAAGTATGAAAGTGCAACCAGCATTGACTTCTTTATTCTGTGTAAATATGTGGGGGGGAGTTTTGGAACCGGTACGGGGCCTGAATATACTGACCCAATCAGGAAAACAGAACGCGGGCAATATAATCCTGTTCTTGTTACGGTAGAAGAGATCACAAAAATAAATTTAGTACCTGCAGATCTGTGCAAAGTGATATTAAAGTATAAGTAATAGATGAATAAGGAGCAGTGGATTACCATCATTCTGGATGACACAGTGCCAGAAAATAAGGGCGCAGGAGGCAGTTTGTTGTACTGCTCCTGTGCCCTCGTTTTCGTTGGATACCAATGTTCTGCTATCACTATTAAGCCTTGGTAATGCCGAGCTGAAATGACCATTTCGTACCGGACGAAAATCGCCATTCGTAGCCAAGTAGAAAAAGCCATTACTTTTCCCTTTCATATCCTTTATACTGGAAAGTGCCAACAACCCAGGAAAGGAGCAATACGAAAGATACAAAAAGCAATGGCTGCCATGACATTATGTTACAAGCCATCGAGGAAATAGAGTCCGAGCAGGGCGAGAAGTTTTCTCTGGAACGAATTAATCTGGCTGAGTTGAAACGCCGCATGGGGATCTCCAGGGCGAAGCTCAGACGGCTGAAACAGAACGGTTTTGCAGAAGTACCTCAATACTTCGCAAGGCCGAAAGTTCCGGCAGACCATCCTGACAGGCTGCACCGCCATTCTGGACGATATGCTTCGCAGAGGAATTACCAATTCTGCGGTGTGTCTGGAGCGACTGCAAGCCGTAGGCTTTCCTGGTGGCTGCACTATGGTAAAAGACTACATTGCATCCTGCAAGTATTTGATGCCTGCAAAACGACAGCTGGCAGCCCCACAGGGAAAACGTGGTTGACATTTCACCACAGAGCCAGGAGAATCTTGCCAGATGGACTGGGGGTTTACCAAAGTTCTGGATTACGTCGGCTCAGAATACAATGTTGCCTACTTTGCCATGGTGTACTCTGTTTTACACGTCGAAGCGGTTATAGCTTTCGTAGCAGTCCAGGCAGAGCTTTTTGCCCCCTGCCAGGCGAATCCAGTTGGCGCCGGTGACTTCGCCGCAGCATTCGCAGGTGTAGGAATCGAACAGCCGTGCCTTTTCCGGCAGACGGAGCTTGGCATCCATGGCCTCGAACATCTCCGACGGCTGGCAGCTCTGGTAATAGGCGAAGGATTCCTCCCGGGTCATGCTCTGGGGCCTGGGCTTCAGCACCAGCCGCAGGGATTCTCCGCTTTTCCGGTTGAAGAAGGTGAATGCCTGCTTGCCCCGCATATGGAACAGCAGATTGCCCTTGCCCACGCTGCATCCTAGCACTACCTGAATGGCATCCACGCCGCAGGCATCATTTTCGCTGATGCACACAATTTCCTCGTCCGGGGACAGGCATCCGGCGTTGCCGCCGCCCCCCAGCTGCAAGCCCAGCCGCTCAATGGCATACAGCGCCGCCTTGTAGCCGATGGTCAAACCGCCGCATTCATGCCCGTGAAATTCCACACATTTTCTCCACAATTCCTTATTTTCATCCATATCAGAAAAACTCCTTTCTTTTTTCGGCGGGGGTTATTCCTCCACCAGCACCATTTTTCTTCCTTCCACATCCAGCACCCGGCCCTTTACCTGGTATACCTGCTCCAGCGCCTCCGGGGTCAGCACCTGCCAGTCGCCGGCATCATACACCTGCCCCTGCCGCAGCAGCAGAAATTTGTCGCAGAACCGCAACGCCAGATTCAGGTCATGTATCACCCTGTCTCTTATACACATCTGACGCTG
>UROL01000119.1 GCA_900549495.1 uncultured Eubacteriales bacterium
CAACGTATCGTCCAAAAGGCGCAAGGTTGCGGGCGATTTTCATCGCCCCTACGAAACTCAGAGGATTTTACATCTTACCATTCATCGCAGCGCACTCCCCTGGGAATGGGGCGTGGGCGGGATGGGTTACAGATTCTCGAATCTCTTTGCGCCCTTGGTGTCCAGCCAGCGGGTCAGCGCTGCGGAAAGTGCGCCAAACAGCACTGCCACGGCTGCAAGATAGCCGTTCGCTCCCATCACGTTCCGGGTCAGGTAGCCGCCCCCCGCCACCAGCATGGGCATTGCAAAGGCCAGCAGCATCATAACAAACACATTGAGGCTCTGCTTAATCACCATTGCCTCGTTGGTCCAGTTCAGATTGGGGCGCAGCACCCCCAAAGTCAGGCCAAGGGCGCCGAAGAACCAGTTGAACATCACAAAGAACAGGCAGCACAGCCCAACCGTCCAGCCGGACAGCCCCAGGCACCAGCCCAGCACCGTCACTGCCAGCAGCATGGGCAGCAGGTTCAGGCGGATATGCACCGACAGCTTGGCCCGCAGCACCTGCTTGCCGGTTACCGGCAGGGTGTGGAGAATCCAGATGGTCTTCCCCTCCAGGGACACCGAGGGGGTGGAAATCATGTCCACGGCAGTGAGGAAGCCCACGGCAACCACAATCACCATGGGCAGCACCGCCGGGGCAAAGGGAGCCATTTCCCCCACAACTGCAACCACTGCATCCATATCGTTCTTCTTCACCAGGGCAAAGGCCGACAGCAGAAGCATCAGCGCAATGTCCAGCCCGGTATTGAGCAAATAGGTGGGACTGCTGACAAAACGGCGCAGCTCCCGCTTCCGCAGCGCCGCCTGGGCTCCCCTCCACTTGACACTGACCTTGCTGGTGCGCTTCGTGCTCCCCTGGGTTTTGGTGGCAATCCGCAGGAAGGTGCGGGACAGCACCATATAGCACAGGCCAAAGAGAGCCAGGGTCACACCGGTGAAAATCAGCATGGAGGAGGTGCTTCCGGCTGCTCCCCGGCCCAGCTGATACAGCAGGTTGGCCCAAACCCGGACACCGTCTGCCAGCGCCTCCACATTCATCAGCAGCCGCTGAATCAAATCCATCATGTTGAAGCACACATAATAGTATCCGCCCAGGAACACCAGGGTAGCGGCAGCCGCCGCCAGGCTTTTGTTTTTAATCCAACCGGCAGCCAGCGCCACCAGCCAGCCCAGGATGCAGGTAATTGCCGATACAAGCAGCGCAATCACCGGCACCAGCACCAGCTGATACACCACCGCCAACGCTCCCACACCCCCCTGCATCCAGCCGCAGATACAGGCAGGAAGCCACACACAGCCGCTGTACAGCAGGCTCAGGCCATACACCAGGCTTATCCTGGTCAGCAGAATGTCCGCCGGGGGAATGGGCATGGACAGCAGCAGCTCGTTGTCTTTTGCCATGTAGAGGGTGGCATAGGTATTAAACACGCTGCCAAAGGTGCCCAGCAGCACCGAAATCAGACCCGCCAGCACATAATACAGCCACGCCATATCCACTTCAAACAGCGGCTCCGCCAGAAGGTAGCCCATGCCGAAGAACATTCCGCAAAGCAGCAGCATAACCGCCCCAAACATCAGGAACATTCCGGCAATTCCAGCCCTGCTCCTGGGCTTTCCGGTTTTCCGGCTTACAAAATAGGAGCGGAAGCACTCCATATACTGCTTCCGAATCAAGGCTTTCAGCATGATTAGCCCTCCAATTCCAGGAAAACGGATTCCAGGCTGGTGTCTCCCTTCACTTCCTCCATGGTGCCGGAGCGAATGAGCCGTCCGCCCTTGATGATGGCGATCTTGTCGCAGAGCTTTTCTGCCACCTCCAGCACATGGGTGGAGAAGAAAATGGCACCGCCCTGATTGCACACCTCCCGCATCATCCCCTTGAGGATGTGGGAGGCCTTGGGGTCAAGACCCACAAAGGGCTCGTCCATGAGAATCAGCTTGGGCGCATGGAGCCAGGCGGAAATAATCGCCAGCTTCTGCTTCATGCCGTGGGAGTAGGCGCTGATGGGCTGGTTCAGGTCGCCGGTAAGCTCGAAGGTATCCGCCAACTCCACAATGCGCTGCTTTCGCTGGTCGGCGGGGATGGCGAAAACATCCCCCACAAAGTTCAGGTACTGCATTCCGGTCATAAATTCATATAGGTCGGGATTGTCCGGGATGTAGGCCATCTTTTTCTTGCAGCCGATGGGATCTTTCTGAATAGAAACTCCGTCAATAAGAATTTCGCCGCTGTCAAACCCCATGATGCCCGCCACACTTTTCAGGGTGGTGGTCTTGCCAGCGCCGTTGTGGCCGATGAAGCCATAGATTTCACCCCGCTGGATGTGCAGCGTCAGGTCATCCACCGCTTTTTTATCCCCGTAGGTTTTGGTGAAATGGTCAATTTTCAGCATAATTTTCCCTCATTTCATGTATGGATGTTCAATATGGAATACTTCTTCAAACCGGAGCAGGCGCTGCCCATCAAAAGTCAGGCGGACGATGTACGGCATCCAGTCTACGATACGCAGAAAATCCTCACAGCCGAAGCCCGGACGGTAGAAATTCAGGATGGTACTCAGCGCCGTGCCGTGGGTGCCAACCGCAAGGGTCTTCCCGGGATTGTCTGCCAAAAGCGCCTCCAGGGCTTCCACATTCCTTTTCTGAGTCTGGCCCAGCGTCTCTCCCCCCGGCTCGCACCAGGTAAAATCCTGCCAGCGCTGACGCAGGGGCGTATTTCCCCCGTCCTTGAACCCGGCGTTGCCGCCCTCGCCGCTCTGCCGTTCCCGCAGGCGCTCATCCGTCCGGATGGGCAGGCCGTGCTCCTGGGCCGCCAGCGTAATGGTATCCAGACTGCGGCGGTAGGGGCTGCAATAAAAGGCATCCACGGGGACATCCCGCAGCACCCGGGCAACCTCCGCGGCATCTGCCATGCCCTGGGCCGTCAGGGGCCGGGTGCGGTCATCCCGATGGGAAAACTCTGACTGGCAGTGCCGGACAAAATACACCGTGGTCAGCTTCGGAATCTGCGCCAGGTCAATCCAATAGCGCTGCTCCCAAACACCGTCCTCATTGATAACTTCATTTTCCAGAACGCCGCCGTTGTTCCTGATGGACTTGGCAGAGCCGATGTTATTTTTATCGCAGGTCATCAGCACCCGCTCGATGCCCAGCTTGCGGCACTCCTCTAAAGCAAGGCGAATCATGGCGGTGGCATAGCCCTTGCGGCGCTCGCTGGGGCGGATGCCGTCGCCGATGTGGCCGCCGAATTGCAGCAGATAATCGTTCAGCCAATGGCGGATATTCACCGCCCCCACAAAGAGATTCCGGTCCAAATCCAGGCAGAAGAACACGGAGTCCGGCACCAGGCCAGGCTCCTCCCCAGTGCATTCCAGGTGGGCAAGATAGTTATCAAAGTTGTGATAGTCATTTTTCCGGATGGCCGCAGGGGAAAAATCCTGCTCTGCTGCCAGCCACTCCCCCAGCATATCCTCCAGCTGGGGGCGGTATTCCGGGGTCAGCTTTACCAATTGGATATTCATGCCATTCCTCCATATTCTCAGCGCCGTCTACCTTTCCGTGGTTGCCGGGGATCATCTATAACGGCGTTGCAAAACTTTTGCTACAAGCATATAGCATTTGTTTTTTCTTGTCAAGAACTTTCACAAAAAAATTCGAAATTCCAGTAGATTTATTGGGTTTTATACGAAAAACATGGTCTATACTCCGGATGACGCAGAGTACAGACCATGTAATCGGACTGGGATATTTATCTGCTTCCCTTGTCGTAGGGAACGCCCTCGGCCTTGGGGGCCCGGGAGCTCTTGGAGGTGAAGGCCAGGACAACCATGGAGGCCACAAAGGGCATCATGTTGTAGATTTCCTTGGGCCAGCCCAGCCTTGCCAGGAAGCCAAAGGAGTCATAGATATTGGCCATAGCCCGGAACACGGCGAAGAACAGAGCAGCTGCCGCAATATTCAGGGGCTTCCACTGGCCGAAAATCATCACCGCCAGGGCCAGGAAGCCCATACCGGCCACGCCCATCTCGAAATTCCACTCGCCCACAGCGGGCACGATGTAGGCCATGCCGCCGATGCCGCCCAGGGCACCGGACATCAGCACGCCAGCCCAGCGCATCTTATACACATTGATGCCCACGGAGTCCGCCGCCTGGGGATGCTCGCCGCAGGCCATGAGCCGCATACCGAAGCGGCTGCGGTAGAGGATGAACCAGGCTGCAATCAGCACCAGAACCGTCACCAGCAGGAACCAGTTCAGGGTCAGGGGGCCCACCCGGAAGGAGAAGTTGGCGCTGTTGAACACCTTATTGGAATTGGTGGAGTAGACAATCTTGGGGGAATCGGAGCCGTTGATGCGCTTAGCAATGACCATAGCCAGGGCCGTGGCCAGCAGATTCAGGGCGGTGCCGCCGATGGTCTGATCCGCCTTCAGATTGATGGCAGAGAAGGCCAGCAGGGACGAATACAGCAGCCCCGCCAGAGCGGAGGACAGCACAGCAATGATTACGCCCAGGAAAGCCGGGACACCCCAGGCGTTCAGCAGATTGATGGTGACTACGCCCATCAGGCCGCCCACCACCATGATGCCCTCCAGGGCAATGTTAATCACGCCGGAGCGCTCCGAGAACATGCCGCCCAACGCAACCAGCGTCAGCACAGCAGCGTACAGCAGGGTATATTTCAGCAGAAGCCACATTACGCTTTGTCCCCCTTTCTCTGGATGCCGGATTTACGGTTGAAGAGCTTCAGGATTTTCCCCCGGAACAGCATACTAAAGGCGCACAGGTAAATAACCACGCCGGAGATGATGTTCGAAACCTCGCTGGGGAAGAGCTTGGCCGTCATGAAGCCGCCGCCCACGGTGATGTGGGAGATAAATATAGCGGAGAAGACACACCCAATGGGATTGGACGAGGCCAGCAGGGCTACGGAGATGCCGTTGAAGCCCGTGGCCGGGAGGATGGTGGACACCAGAGGCTCCCACTCCTTGCTGCCGGACAGGTAGAACAGACCGGCACCGATTCCCGCCAGAGCACCGGCAATGGTCATGGACAGGACGATATTGGTCTTCTCGTTGATACCGGCGTAGCGGGCGGCATTCTTATTGAAGCCGCAGGCCTTCAGCTGGTAGCCGAAGGTGGTCTTATTGATGACCACCCAAATCAGGACGGCAATTCCAATGGCAATGAAGATGCCGATGGTGGGCATAAACAGCTTGCCGAAGTAGGCCTTGCCCCCCACATTGACGTTGAAGGTGGGCAACAGCGCCTGGGGGGCGGACTCCTTCAATGTAAAGGTCTTGGTGGTTTTCAGGTTGAACATGGGCCCGTTGCCCCCCTGGTAAATCAGGGGATTCACCGCATACAGGCCAATCCAGTTGAACATGATGGCGGTGATGACCTCGTTGACGTTCAGATAAGCCTTGAAGATGCCGGGGATGGCACCCCACACCGCACCGCCCAGGCCGGAGGCAATCAGGCACACCCACCAGGGCATTTTCAGCACAATGGCACAGTACAGGGCCAGAAAAGCGCCTACGGTATACTGCCCGGCTGCGCCGATATTGAACAGGCCCGTCTTATAGGCGAAGGCCACGGAAAGGCCGGTCATAATCAGGGGAGCCGCCTGGAGAATCTCCATACGCACGGCCATGCCCATCATATTGGCCTTGGAATAGAAGCCGCCCTGGACAATAGGCTTGAAGCCCTGCTCCCAGGTGGTTGCCAGCAGATGCCCGAAGGTGAATTCTTCGCCGCTCTGGCTCATGGTGATGCCGCCCAAAATCAGCAGCACCACAAAGCCGAAGGCCAGGCCTGCCAGAACGCACACCAGCGATGCCAGCAGACTGGCAAGCCCGGTGGGTGCGCCGGACAGGCGGGGGGATTTGTTTTTCTTTGCCATGGGTGCTCCTCCTTATTCTGCGCGCTTGGCACCGGCCATGTACAGGCCCAGGGTCTGCACGTCGGTGGTTTTGGGGTTGAACTCGCCCACAATCTCCCCCTCGTACATTACAAGGATGCGGTCGGACAGGTTCAT
>UROL01000120.1 GCA_900549495.1 uncultured Eubacteriales bacterium
AATTGTCCAAGGTGTTTTCGTTTGTCTTTACGTTATTCAATTTACAAGGTACAGGGTGTTCCATGGGGGCTTGCCGCTCTCATTGGAACTTTTTTATTTTAACATGCAACCATCCGTTTGTCAAGAGGTTTTTTCTCTTTTTTGCGGAGATTTTCGTGTTTTCCGCCCTCCTCCGGGCCGTTTCGAAGCCGTTCATCAGAGAGCTTGCATATATTATCACGCCCCACACCTTTTGTCAAGTCTTTTTTTACAAATTCTGACACTCTTTTTTGTTTGTTTTTACTAAGGGCTTTTGTCCGTCAATGAAGGACTTCCTAGGAATTTTATATCTGTTCTATTGATAAACCAGCAGAATTCGTATATACTATTTTCAGCCGAAGGGTTTCGGCATTTACATTTTACCAGACATGGAGGAATGCAGTATGGCAGCAAATAAGTACGTTGGCACTCAGACCGAGAAGAATCTACAGCAGGCATTCGCAGGAGAATCCCAGGCAAGAAACAAATACACCTTCTTTGCATCCGTTGCCAAGAAGGAGGGGTATGAGCAGATGTCGGCACTGTTCCTAAAAACTGCCGACAACGAGAAGGAGCACGCCAAGCTATGGCTTAAGGAGCTCACCGGCATCGGCAGCACCCAGGAGAATCTGGCCGCTGCCGCCGCAGGGGAAAACTACGAATGGACTGACATGTATGCCGATTTCGCCAAAACCGCCGAGGCCGAGGGTTTTCCGGAGCTGGCTGCTAAGTTCAGAGCCGTTGGCGAAATTGAGCGGCACCATGAGGAGAGATACCGGGCCCTGCTGAAAAACATAGAAACCGCCCAGGTATTCCAGAAGAGTGAGGTAAAGGTATGGGAGTGCCGCAACTGCGGCCACATTGTCGTAGGCACTCAGGCCCCGGAGGTCTGCCCGGTGTGCAGCCATCCCCAGAGCTACTTCGAAATTCACGCTGAGAACTATTAAAATTCCCCCAAGCCGTGTAATTTTTGTATCTACGCAGCAGTCTGGACATTTGCAGCCAGCTGCTGCGTTTTTTATCGGATACTCTTTGACATTTCCCTCTGCATTTATTATAATAAGGAGCTGTATGATTCGTTTTTACCACGCTTTGGAGGATATTCTATGAGAATGAGAAAAATGCGTAATTTAGAGCCCCGAATGGAGCGCTGCGCTGCCTATCGCATCGACCAGCCCACTGCCAAGAAGGGCAACTGGCGCTCGCTGATGCCGGACTGCACCGCCCTCTGGGTGGAGGTCGGCTGCGGCAAGGGCAAATTTACCGCAGAAACCGCCCAGGCCAACCCCACGGTGCTGCTGATTGCCGTGGAGCGGTGCAAAGAGGCCGTAGTGGTGGCTATGGAAAAGGCCCAGGATATGGGGCTAAAGAATGTGTTTTACATTGATATGGACGTGGCTATGATGGAGGATTTCTTCGCCCCAGGGGAAATTGACCGGCTGTTTATCAATTTCCCCGACCCCTGGCCCCGAAAAAAGAATGCCAAGCGGCGGCTGACCCACCGGGGTTTCCTGGACAAGTACTGCCGGGTGGTTCGCCCCGGCGGGGAGATTCATTTCAAGACTGACAACGCCCCCCTGTTTGAATACAGTCTGGAGGAATTTGCCGCCTGCGGGTTGGAGACAAAGAACGTCACCCGGAATCTCCACGAAAACGGAATTGTGGGCATCATGACCGGGTATGAGGAGAAATTCCACGCCCTGGGCACCCCCATCAACCGCTGTGAGGTGGTGTGCCGCCCCTTCCAGCTGCCCCCGGAGGAAAAGAAGCAGCAGGAAGCCCCCCAGGAGGACGGCGAATGAGCTTTTTGGCAGAGGACTGCGACATTGTTGTAATCGGTGCAGGACACGCAGGAATTGAGGCGGCCCTGGCCGCCGCCCGGCTGGGACTTCGTACCATTTTGTTCACCATCAATCTGGATGCCGTGGGCAACATGCCCTGCAATCCCGCCATCGGCGGCACCGGCAAGGGGCATCTGGTGCGGGAGCTGGATGCTCTGGGCGGCGAGATGGGTCTGGCCGCCGATGCCAGCTGCATCCAGTACCGCATGCTGAACCAGGGCAAGGGCCCCGCCGTTCACTCCCTGCGGGCTCAGGCCGACCGGCAAAAATATCGCGCATATATGAAGCACGTCCTGGAATTGCAGGACAATCTGGCCCTGAAGCAGGCCCAGATTACCCAAATTCTGGTAGAGGACGGCAGGGTCTGCGGCGTGGTCACCCAACTGGGAACACGGTACGGTGCCAAGGCCGTGGTAATCGCCACGGGCACCTATCTGGACAGCACCGTGATTACCGGTGAGAGCGTCATCTCCTCCGGCCCGGATGGGATGCACCCCAGCATCGGCCTGGCAGACTGCCTGCGCCAGCTGGGACTGCGCCTGCGTCGGTTCAAAACCGGCACGCCACCCAGAGTAAATCGCCGGAGCATCGACTTCTCCCAGATGGAATTGCAGCCGGGAGACCAGCACGCCGAGCCCTTCTCCTTCCGGACAGAGCACCGGCTGAACAATTCCGCCGTGTGCTACCTGACCTATACCAACGAGGAAACCCACCGCATCATTCGGGAGAACCTCCACCGCAGCCCCATGTACGACGGAACCATTTCCGGCGTTGGGCCCCGGTACTGCCCCAGCATCGAGACGAAAATCGTCCGCTTTGCCGAGAAGTCCCGGCATCAGCTCTTCATTGAGCCCTGCGGCCTGGACACCGAGGAGATGTACATCCAGGGACTTTCCTCCAGTCTTCCAGAGGATGTCCAGCTGGAAATGCTGCACAGCATTGCCGGGCTGGAGCATGCCGAAATGATGCGCCCCGCCTATGCTATTGAATACGAATGCGTTGACCCCACCGAACTGCTGCCCACCCTGGAAAGCAAGAAAATTGCCGGGCTGTACGGCGCCGGGCAATTCAACGGCACCTCGGGATACGAGGAGGCAGCTGTCCAAGGATTTGTGGCCGGTGTGAATTCCGCACTGAAAATCCAGGGGCGGGAGCCTCTGATTCTCACCCGGGACACCAGCTATATCGGAACCCTTATTGACGACCTGGTAACCAAGGGAACCCAGGAGCCCTACCGGATTATGACCAGCCGCAGCGAATACCGGCTGCTCCACCGGCAGGACAATGCCGACCAGCGGCTCACCGCCATCGGCGCTGCCATTGGACTGGTGCCCCAGCAGCGGGCCCGGCAGGTGGAGGAAAAATACCAGGCCGTCCGCCGGGAGCGCAGCCGCCTGGAATCCAGCGGCGTACCCGCCAGCGACGCCCTGAACCGTATGCTGACCCAGCGGGGCAGCGCCCCGGTGACCGGCTCCGCCCGGCTGGCCGATTTGCTTCGGCGGCCGGAGGTATGCTACGCTGACCTTCTGCCCTTTGATGCCGAAAACCCAGGGCTTCCCCAAGCGGTTACGGAAGAGGTAGAAATTCAGATTAAGTATGCCGGGTATCTCCTGCGGCAGGAGCGGCAGGTGGCAGAATTTAAGAAAGAGGAAGCCCGGCTGCTGCCAAAGGACATAGACTACCAGGCCATCAAGGGACTGCGCCTGGAGGCCCAACAAAAGCTCAGCCAGATTCGTCCCCTGTCCATCGGCCAGGCGGGGCGGATTTCCGGAGTCAGTCCGGCGGATATCGCAGTGCTGCTGATTTATTTGGAGCAGAGTTAAGGAAACTCTGAATAAATCGTCTGCGGCTGAACAGCGGATCTTTTGCTCCCAGACTACGGTTCAAAAAACGGGAAATACATACAGTATTCCCTCGTTTTCTGAACCTTGTCTGAAAACAAAATCTCTCGCTGCCAGCTCTTGCCGATTTAATCAGAGCTTCCCTAATCCGCCGGGGCACCTTTTCCCCCTTCCCGGCATATCCTTTTCTGAGGCGATGCTTTTTGGGAATTGTGAAAACCGATGTACCCATGACCGCTGCCCTGTGCTGCCAGACCATTGATGCTCTGGCGGAGGCCTACCCCATTTGCCGCAGCCGGATGCTCACCCGAACCGCCTATGGGCGGCCGGTAAAGGCGCTGGTTATCGGCAGCGGGGAGCGGCAGGTGCTATTCACCGCCGCCCACCATGCCAACGAGTGGATTACCGCTCCCCTGCTGCTGAAATTTGTAGAGGAGCTGGCTTTCGGAATCCGCAGCGGCGGAAAAATCTGGGGGGTAGATGCCCGGACTATCGGGGAGCTGGTCACCATCCACACCGTGCCCATGGTGAACCCGGACGGAGTTGACCTGGTGACAGGGGGTATCCCGCCGGATACCCTGCAATTTGCCGCCGCCCAGTGCCTGGCGGATACCTACCCCGGGATTCCCTTCCCGGAGGGCTGGAAGGCCAATCTAATGGGGGTGGATCTGAACCTGCAATACCCCGCCGGATGGCTTACCGCCCGGGAAATCAAATTCTCGGCAGGATACACCCGGCCCGGCCCCCGGGATTATGTAGGCCGTGCCCCCCTGACCCAGCGGGAGAGCCGGGCTCTGGCCGAATACACCATTGCCGTTGACCCTCGCCTGGTACTGGCCTACCACACCCAGGGTCAGGCTATCTATTGGCAATTCCGGGATTGCCAGCCCCCCGGAGCCCGGGAACTGGCCCAGGAGTTTGCCAGAGTCAGCGGCTACCGGGTGGAGGATGTCCCCTATGAATCCGGCTTCGCCGGATTCAAGGACTGGTTTATCCAGGATTTCCACCGCCCCGGCTTCACCATCGAAGCAGGCAGCGGGCGCAATCCTCTGCCCATTGCCCAGTTTGACACCATCTACCGGGACAATCTGGGCATCCTTGTAACCGCAGCCCTGGGGCTGCCCGGCGGCGCTTGACCAACACCTGCATTTACTAAAGGAGAAACAATGGTTATCTTTTTTGACATTGACGGAACCATCATTGACGAGCAAACCCAGCGGATTCCTGACTCCGCTATCCGGGCCGTGGAACGGCTGCGAGACAACGGCCATATTGCCATCATCAACACCGGCCGCCCCTATTTTCAGGTTGACCGCCGGGTAAAGAACATGGCCTTCCGGGGCTTTTCCTGCGGCTGCGGCATGGAGGTGCTGCTGGACGGAGAATTTCTGGTGCGAGCCAAGCCCTCCCCGGAGCTCCGGCGCAAAAGTGTGGAGTGCTCCCGCCGGTATCACATGCGCTCCTTCTATGAGACGGAGGACGGCGGCATCCTGCTGGACGGAGAAAACTCCACCCACCCGCTGATGTCCCGGGAGGTGGAGCGGCTGGGCAAGGCCGGCTATCCCATTCACCAGCTGGATGCAGAGGGGGCACCGGATTTTGTAAAATTCGTCACCTTCTGCGGGGAAAACGGCGATATTGCCGGTTTCAAATCCGCTCTGGCCCAGGATTACACCATCATTGACCGGGAGGCAGGAATGTATGAGCTGGTGCTGAAGGGCTTCTCCAAGGCCGCCGGGATGCAGCGGATTCTCCGCCATTTGGGAACTGCGCCGGAGGATACCTACGCCATCGGCGACAGCACCAACGACATTCCCATGTTCCGCCTTGCCGCCCACACCGCCTGCATGGGCAACGGCTCTGCCCCGGCCAAGCAGGCTGCCGAATATGTCACCGCCCCGGTGCTGGAGGACGGCATTGAGAAGGCGCTGGCCCACTTTGGGCTGATTTAAGGCAGCCGCAGCCGCTTTCCCCTTGAATGGCAAACCCCCGCAGGGGCACTTTTCTGTGCTTCCCTGCGGGGGCATTTCATTTACCGGACGTATTCAATAACGACACAGCGGTTGGGCTCCACACCGGTGGAATGGGTGGTGATATTGTCCATATCCTGCAAAGCAGCGTGGATAACATGGCGCTCATAGGCGTTCATGGGCTCCAGGGTGGTGCGGCGGCGCATTTTCAGCACCTGCTGGGCCTTCTTCACCGCATAGCGGCGCAGGCTCTCTTCCCGCTTCTCCCGGTAGCTTTCGGCATCCACATTGATGCGGATGTGGCCCTCCACCCCACGGTTGATGGAGTAGTTGGTCAGGTGCTGAATCTGTCTCTTATACACATCTCCGAGCCCACGAGACCGAGGCTGATCT
>UROL01000121.1 GCA_900549495.1 uncultured Eubacteriales bacterium
CTCGGAGATGTGTATAAGAGACAGCCTTGATACAGTGCCAGCGGGTACACGGCTGTGGTGTACCCGCCTGGCAAAAGGGATTGGGTTATGCCTGGGGCGCTTCGTAAGCAACCTGGGCGGTCTCGGCATTCTGGACAGTAATCCAGAGCTCCTTGCCGGTTTCCACGGACAGGTCGGTGGTCTGCACCGTGCCGCCATTGGCGTTGATAATTACGGAGTTAATCCAGCCGGGCACCTGAATGGTGTACCAGTCGCCCTCCTGCGCCAGAGCCTCCCCGGGCCAGGCAGCAAAGGCATTGGTGCCGTCGGGAGCGGACCAGGCCCAGCAGCAGGGCTCAGCCCAGTCGGCGGGAACCTGCACATGGACGGTAACATCCTCCACCGCCTTGTTGGGGTCCTCATAGCTGATGTCAAAGGTTAAATCCTTGTAGACGGTGAGCCAAAGCTCCTTTCCCTCGATGGCAATGTCCTGGGTCTGAACGTCGCCGTCGTTGCCGCTGACAATCAGGGAGTTGACCCAAACCGGGGCCTTGCAGGTGAACCAGCCGTCCTGCCCCTCCTTCATTTCCTTGCCGGGCCAGCTTTCGAAGGCATTGGTGCCGCCAGGAGCGGACCAGGCCCACAGGTTGGCAGTCTTCCAGGACAGGGGAACATAGGCGTGGACGACAAACCGCTGCACATACTCCGGAATCTCCGTCCGCAGCTGGGCCTGGTAGGAAATCTCAGCGCTCAAATCCTCAGCCACTGTAATCCAGACCTCTTCCCCGGCCTTTACCGCCAGAGCATCCGTCTGCACGGCATCGTCGGTGTCCTGGTTGGCACTGACAATCACATTTTCCACAAATTCGGGCACATAGGTGTAGAACCAACCCTCTGCCAGGGCCTCCAGCTCTTCGCCGGGCCAGGCAGCAAAGGCGTTGGTGCCGTCATCCGCCCATGCCCAAAGACAGGGGGCCTCCCAGCCCTCCGGCACATGAACCGCCACCGGAACCATGGCAGGCTCCTGCACCTCCTGGGCAACCGCAGCAGGCAGCACGGCCAGCAGAAGCAGCACAGTCAGCAGCATCGCAAATACTTTTTTCATTTGTTTTCCCTCCTGTTTTTTTATTTGGTTGCCTCCAATATACCATCCACTTTCCGGAGCGTCAACGAAATATAGAGAAAGTAATTTCCTTCTGACAAACAGCAATTATGCATTAAAAACAGATGTGGTTTTTATATAAAATAACAGAATACTTTTGGATTCTTCGACAAAAAGTTAATCACCCCCTTGGCATTCCTTGCGGATATTAGGAAAATAATTTCGCAATTTCCAGACTAAACAAGAAACCACCTGCCTGGGCAAGAAACCTATACCAAATGCTATACACCTTTGATAACTTACCTGCAATATCCACGTCCCGTCTCACTGCCCAGGCGTGGACTTTGGCCTCGTGGCGAGGGGATATCTCCCTATATCAATAAAGGAGAGCGTAAGGGGCGGTTTAGGGGCTGCAACCGGAAAAATGATTGAAATCCTTGCAAAAATAAATTGCTATTTTGCTATGAATTTGCTAGAATAATCCCATATAGTTTGGAACTTCCGGCAGATAGTTTGAGAAATGCCGGGGGAAAATGGGGGATAAAACATGGCGACAGTGAAGCAGATTGCAGAGCGGGCCAATGTGTCCATCGGAACGGTGGATCGTGTGCTGCACAACCGGGGGAGGGTCAGCGAGGAAACCCGGGAGCGGGTTTTGGAAATTGCCCGTATGCTGGACTACACTCCTAACCGGGCAGCTCAGGTACTGGCATCCAGAAAAAAGAAACTGCACCTAGGCTTCTTTGCCATGGATGATATAGACCACCCTTTCTTTGAGCAGGTAAACCGGGCAGCCCGGAAGAAGGCGGCGGAGCTGGAAAGAGTTGGGGTGAGAACCAGCTTCTTCAAAATCCGGCTGGTGTCAGAAAACAAGACATACCTGCGCTGCGAGGTGGATTCACCTGATGGTACCACGCTGGATATGCTGGATGGGGCGGCAATTCCGGGGGATGTTGCCTCCTGCACAGAGGAGATTTGCAGCCGCAATGTTCCTGTGGTTATGTATAATAACATGACTTCCCAGTACCAACCATTGGCCTTTGTTGGGTGCGATTATTACCGGTCCGGCCGAATTGCCGCCGGCCTGTGTGCAAGGAGTGCTGACGAAGCGGGAGAAATTGCCATTTTTTCAGAGGGAGCAGCGGATGTGCGGGTGTCTTCTTATGTGCAGCGTCTTGCCGGGTTTATGGATTGCCTGAATGCGGAATTCCCCCGGTGTAAAGTGGTTGACCAATTCTTTTTTACCTATCCCGGCGCAACCAGCGACGAGGAAGTTCGCCTTTTCTTCCGGGAGCATCCCAATGTGAGCGTGGTCTATCTGGTCAATCCTGGTGATTACAGGATCTGCACCGCTATCCGCAATCTTGACCCGGAGCAGCGAATCCGAATCATTACCAACGACATGGCGGACGCACAGAAAGAAATGGTCCGCTCTGGGGCGATTTCTGCGACCATTACCCAAGAGCCGGAGATTCAGGGCAGCAAGTCGCTGGACATCCTGTACAGATATTTGGTTTATGGGGAAACGCCGCCGGAATCCATCTGCTATACCAAGCTCAACATTCATCTTGCGGAGAATATTGACTGACAACCGGAGCATCTCGAATAAAAGAAAATGCGGCAGCGCCGCCATGGTTTTTGGGCCATGGCGGCGCTGCTGTATGCGATTCAAGGAGATGAAATGAAGAAAGCGGGAATTATTTGGCGGTGATTTCGGTAGTGACCGGGGTAAAGCCCTCCGCAGTGGCGGTAATTTGAATTTTCCCCGGGGCAGTGGGACGAATGACGGCAAGCAGACGGCCATCCCGGGCTGTGAATTCTCCGGCACGGTAGCGCTCCAGGCTCTTCGGCTCGCTGGAACCCAGGCCCAGCAGGATACCGGCACCGGAAACCTCTACGGCGACCTTGGGATTGACGGTGTTGTTGATAACGCCGTTGGCGGCGGTCATGTTGATTTCCACATAGCACAGGTCGGAGTCGTCGGCGACAATTTCCGTGCGGTCGGGTACCAGAGTCGGCGCTACGCTGCCTTGGGCGCTGTGCAGGGTGGTTCGCCCGGTTTCCTTATCGCCCTGGAAGGTGACGGCGGTCAATTCACCGGGCTGATAGACGGTGTCAACATAGCCCCGGAATTCCTCCAGCTTGCCCTGAGCGACGGTCTTGCCGTTCAGCTGCAGCTCGAACCGGTCACCTACGCCGAACACGTTGATGCGGACATCCTTGCCCTCAAAGCCGTCCCAGCTCCAGCTGGACAGAGCATCAAAGGAGCTCCACATATCCCGCAGCGGGGTTTTGCCAAAATTCTGGGGATAGTCCACGGCGATATAGGGCTCGGTTCTCAGGCCGAAGACAATCTGGCGGTAGTAGCTCATGGGACGGCGTTGGCCGGTGATATCAATATCGCCGCAGCGGCTCAGATGCCAGGGGAACTCACCGACGAAGCTGGGAACAGCACCGTCCTCCTTCAGCTCCATTTTGCCGATTCCGGCTTCGCCCAGGTAGTCCATTCCGGTCCAGGTGAAGTCACCCAGGGCGTGGGGATTCCTGGTGATAATGTCCCAGTTGCCGGCAATTCGCATGGGGGCGGTTTCACTGCCCACCAGCACCCGGTTGGGGAAGAGCTTCTTGTCCAGCTCATAGCGGCTGGGCGCATAGTTGTAGCCACAGATGTCCAATACATCATAGGATTCCTTCGTGGCATTGGTGACGAACTCGGAGTCATTCAGCTGTGCCATCCTGTCACCGGCATTGGACATGGCTTCATTGATTTCACCGCCCATATTCTTTGCCATGTCGGCCAGCCGGTCCATTACGGACAGCATGGTGTTGATAGAGTTGAGAATATAGCGGGTGGAATCCAGACTGCGGAGCTTTTCTGCGATTTTCCGGCCAATGTCTGCGCCGTTGGCACTGCCGGTTTCGGGGATTTCGTTGCCGATGGAATAGAGAATTACGCTGGGGTGGTTGAAGTCCTTTCCGACGAAGCGCTCACAGACTTCCTGCCAGACATGGGGGAAATAGTGGGCAAAGTCGGAATCGTTCTTGCAGCGGGTCCACATATCGCTGACCTCATCCATTACCAGCATGCCAATCCGGTCACAGGCATCCAGGAAGGATTTACTGATGGGGTAGTGGGCACTTCGGATGGCATTAAAGCCGGCTTCTTTCAGAATCTGCACACGGCGTTCCTCTGCCCGGTCAATGGCAGCGGAGCCGATTATGCCGTTGTCGTGGTGAACGCAAGCGCCCCGGAGCTTTGTCACCTTCCCGTTGATTCGAAGGCCATGCTTGGGGTCCAGTGACAGCGTGCGAATGCCAAAGTGGGTTCTCTCTGTGTCCAGAACCTGAGCACCGTTGCAAACCTGGGACTCTGCCTGGTACAGGTAGGGCTCCTCGGGGCTCCAACGCTTTGCGTTTTCTACATAAATCCGTTGCCGCAGTGTTTCCTTCTGCCCGGGATAGGCAGTTACGGTTGCCTCACGCTGACCGACGATATTTCCTTCACCATCGTGCAAAGTAGTGGTGACGGAGGTGGTAATCACCCGATGTCCCTGGTTTTCGATATCCATGGTTACCAGGACGGTAGCACCGTCTTCGTCTGCCTCCGGCGTGGAAATGCGGTAGCTGTCCGGGACGATATGGCACAGCTCGGAAACCAGCAGCTTTACATTCCGGTAAATACCGGCGCCGCTGTACCAGCGGGTATCGTTGGCGGTGGCGACGGTAACACGGAGTTCATTGGTCTCGCCGAATTTCAGGAAACGGTTGGCTTCTATGTAAAAATTGGAATAGCCGTGCAGACACCCACCGGCATAATCACCATTTAGATAGACCATGGAGTTGGTGTAAACACCTTCAAATTCGAACATCACCAGTTTGTCTGCCCATTCGATGGGGGCGTCAAATTTCTTAGACAGTGCCAGGTTTACAGGAGGGTAAAAGCCTGCTTGGGCGCCGCCGGGGGCGGAAGCTGTCCGTTCCACGTCCTGCAGACTGTCGTAGGGGAGCATAACGTTCTTGGGGGCAGGGCCGGTACTGCCGAACAGTCCTCTCAGACCGTTAGTGGCCGCTCCGGTTTGCCATCCTGTGTTAAATGATTCTCTCAGCATGGGAACAAATCCTCCTTGATATATTTGATGGTTTTGATGAAGAATGTGCGTGTGCGGGCACTTCTATGGGAACAATAGCAGTATGAAGAGAATATGTCAATAAAAAGTGATATAAAAAATGAAAGTTGTGAAATACTTACAAATAAAGTGTATAAGATTTGAATATAATGGCAAATAACTAGGCAATAAATGTTCTTGTGCATGGTAACGCAATGAGAAAGAGGATAAATAAATCTGGCAATGTGTTGACAAGTGACATCAACTCTGTATAATTAAATAAACAGACGGTAGAAAAGTGCTGCTTTGTTGCCGAAATACCAATACTGGAGAGAATGCTATGGCGACAATGAAAGAAATTGCACAGCTTTCTGGCGTCTCCCGAGGAACGGTGGATCGCGTTCTGAATAACCGGGGAGGTGTCCAGAAGGATACGGCGGATCGCATCTGCCAAATTGCCAGAGAGACCGGATATATCCCTGATGAAGTTGCGCAGATGCTTTCTACAAAAAAACGAGGGATGAAATTGGATTTTATCCTGTTCAACCCAAAACGAGCCTGGTTCTTTGAGGATGTGGAACGAGGCGTTTTGCATGCGGCGGCAGAAATGGAAGATGTGGGTACCCAAGTCCGGATTCGCTATGTAGATAGCTGGACCTCCCAGGCCTTCCTGGAAAAGCTAGATGCGGCTGTGGCGGATGGCACGGATGGCGTTGCCATTGCGGGCCTGAATACACCGGAAATCACCCAGCGAGTCCGTCAGCTTACCTCTGGGGGAATTCCGGTTGTTACGTCCAACTCGGATATTCCTGGCTCTGGACGCCTAGCTTTTGTTGGCAGCGATGCATATCGGGCCGGCAGGATAGCGG
>UROL01000122.1 GCA_900549495.1 uncultured Eubacteriales bacterium
CGAGATCAGCCTCGGTCTCGTGGGCTCGGAGATGTGTATAAGAGACAGCGCCAAGAAGGTGAAGCTGGCCGACAATGTGGACTTCACCCAGATTGCCCGGATGGCCGCCGGTGCCTCCGGCGCAGAGCTGGCCAATATCGTCAACGAGGCTGCCCTCCGGGCCGTCCGGGATGGCCGCCCCTGTGTCACCCAGTCCGATTTGGAGGAGAGCATCGAGGTGGTTATCGCCGGTTATCAGAAGAAGAACGCCATCCTCACCGACCATGAGAAGCGGGTGGTCTCCTACCACGAAATCGGCCACGCCCTGGTGGCCGCCAAGCAGACCAACTCCGCCCCGGTGCAGAAGATTACCATCGTCCCCCGGACCTCCGGTGCCCTGGGCTATACCATGCAGGTGGAGGAGGGGAACCACTACCTGATGACCCGGGAGGAGATGGAAAACAAGATTGCCACCCTCACCGGCGGCCGGGCCGCCGAGGAAGTGGTGTTCCAGTCCGTCACCACCGGCGCCTCCAACGATATCCAGCAGGCCACCAAGCTGGCCCGGGCCATGATTACCCAGTACGGCATGAGCGAGGAATTCGGCATGGTGGCCCTGGAAACCGTGAACAACCAATACCTGGGGGGCGACGCCTCTCTGGCCTGCTCTGCGGAAATGCAGGCGAAAATCGACGACCGGGTTATCTCCCTGGTGAAGCAGCAGCATGCCAAGGCCCGCCAGATTTTGGAGGAAAACCGCCAGAAGCTGGACCAGCTGGCCCAGTTCCTGTATGAGAAGGAGACCATCACCGGCGAGGAGTTCATGGAAATTCTCAACCGGTAACCTTGGCGGAAGGAGCATCCCATGTCCCAAATCACAAAGCGGGCCCTGGAGCAGTCATTGAAAAATCTGCTGCTGCAAAAGCCCCTGACGAAAATCACCATCAACGACATTGCCGAGGACTGCGGCATCAACCGGATGACCTTCTATTACCACTTCAAGGATATCTACGACCTGGTGGAGTGGTCCTGTATGGAGGATGCCCGGAAGGCCCTGGCAGAAAAGAAGACCGACGACACCTGGCAGCAGGGTCTGCTGCAAATCTTCGAGGCGGTGCGAAAAAACAAGCCCTTCATCCTGAACGTCTACCACTGCGTCCATCAGGAGCGGGTGGAAACCTACCTGAAGCCCCTGGTGGATAACCTGCTGATGGGGGTAATAGACGAAGAGGCGGCGGGGCTCACCGTCCGGGAAGAGGACAGGCGCTTTATCGCCCAGGTGTACGGCTATGTATTCATCGGCATTATGATGGACTGGATTCGGGACGATATGCGCGCCCAGCCCGAGGAAATTGTAGCGCCCCTGGCCCGGCTGATGAAGGGCTCCGTCCGGGAGGCGCTGCTGCGCTTCGCCCCATAAAGCCCCGGGTTTTATCAAATCCGGCGGTTTGATAAAAATTTATACACCTTCCTCCCCAGTGACTAAAGTTTGGTCACTGGGGTTTTTCTGTCTATTGTTCCAATAAAAAATCGGGGTATAATAAAGCCATCAAGACAAACAAACAATACCAAATGGAGGTAACATTATGTATTATTCTGCTGGAACCTACGAATCCTTTGCCCATCCCGAAAAGCCCAAGGATGTGGATAAAAAGTCTGCTTACGTCATCGGCACCGGCCTGGCCGGGCTCACCGCCGCCTTCTACCTGGTGCGTGACGGCCAGATGAAGGGCGAGCACATCCACCTGCTGGAAAAGCTGGATTTGGCCGGCGGCAGCTGCGATGGCCGCAAGGACGTGACCAAGGGCTTCTTCATGCGGGGCGGCCGGGAAATGGACAACCACTTTGAGATTATGTGGGATACCTTCCGGGATGTGCCCAGCATCGAGACCCCGGGTGTCTCCGTGCTGGATGAGTACTATTGGCTGAACAAGCACGACCCCAACTACTCCCTGTGCCGGGCCACGGTGAACTGCGGCCAGGATGCCCACACCGATAAGAAATTCGAGCTGGACAAGGCCTCTGCCATGGCGCTGTCCAAGCTGTTCATCACCCCCGAGGAGGCTTTGGAGGGCAAGAAGATTTCCGACGTGCTCCCCGACTCCTTCTGGAGCACCAATTTCTGGCTGTACTGGCAGACCATGTTCGCCTTCCAGAAGTGGAGCAGCGCCCTGGAGATGAAGCGCTACCTGTGCCGCTATGTCCACCACATCGACGGCCTGCCCGATTTCTCCGCCCTGCGGTTCACCAAGTACAACCAGTACGAGAGCATGATTCTGCCCCTGGTGAAGTATCTGGAAAGCCACGGCGTGCAGATTGAATACGGCATGGACGTAAAGAACGTGGTGATCGAGAAGGAGAACGGCAAGCGGGTGGCCAAGCAGATTGTGTATGTGAAGGACGGCCAGGAGCAGACCATCGACCTGATTGAGGACGACCTGGTGTTCATCACCAACGGCTGCTGCACCGACACCTCCTGCTACGGCGACCAGACCCATGCCCCGGACCTCAGCGGCATCGAAAACGGCAAGGGCGAGTCCTGGGATATGTGGAAGGCCATTGCCGCCCAGGCAGACCATGGCGAATACGGCAACCCCGATGCCTTCTGCTCCGACGTGGAGGCCACCAACTGGATGAGCGCCACCGTGGCCACCTCCAACGAGGAAGTCCTGAAATATATTATGAACATCTGCCAGCGGGATCCCCGGGCGGGTAAGGTTACCACCGGCGGCATCGTCACCGTAAAGGACAGCGTGGACAACTGGTATCTCAGCTGGACCATCAACCGCCAGCCCCAGTTCAAGTCCCAGGACAAGGGCCTGGTGCTGGTGTGGCTGTACGGCCTGCACACCAATGTAGAGGGCAACTATGTGAAGAAAGCCATGCGGGAATGCACCGGCGAGGAAATCTGCCAGGAGTGGCTGTATCACATCGGCGTGCCCCAGGAGCGGATTGCAGACCTGGCCAAGGAGGCCTGCAACACCACCACCTGCTATATGCCCTATATCAATGCCTTCTTCCAGCCCAGAAAGTGGAGCGACCGTCCCTTGGTGGTGCCCGAAGGCGCAGTGAACTTCGCCTTCCTGGGCCAGTTCGCCGAGACCCCCAGAGACACTATTTTCACCACCGAGTATTCCATGCGTACCGGCATGGAGGCTGTGTATACCCTGCTGGATATCGATCGGGGCGTGCCCGAGGTCTGGGGCAGCAAGTACGATGTCCGGGAGCTGCTGCGGGCCTGCTACTATGCCCTGGATAAGAAGCCTCTGGCCGAGGCGGAGCTGTCCTTCATGGAGCGGGAGGCCCTGAAGATTGCCCTGCGGAAGCTGCAAGGCACCGACGTGGAGCTGCTGCTGAAGCAGAGCGGCCTGGTTAAGTAAGCATTTCGCCGGCCAGGCGCATATGGCCGGCGGATGTCATGCCCCCTTCACCCGAAGCGGTGAGGGGGGCTTTTGGTATTTGGGCAGAATTGTCAAAAATCAATCGTAAAAGGGATGCAATTTGCCCGGTATTCTTTTTCCCCGGTTTGTCGTATAATACAGCTGAAAATGGCAGCTGCCATACACTTTTGAAATGCGAGGGAACCAATATGAAATTCAGCAACGGATGTTGGCTTCAGAAAGAGGGCTGCGCCTGCTTTTCCCCGGCCCAGGTGTATTTTGTAAAAACCGAGCCGGATGCAGTGACGCTCTGCGCCCCCACCAGCCGAATCAACCACCGGGGGGATACCCTGGGCGGTGTGAACCTGACCATCCGCATCTCCGCTCCCTATCCCGAGGTGCTGCGGGTGCAGACCTGGCACCACATGGGCCTGCGGGAGCGTGCCCCCCAATTCCAGCTGGCCCCTCTGCACCAGGGCCTGCTGCAAGTGGAGCAGACCGAGGAGAAGATTGTGGCCCGCTCCGGCAGCCTTCGGGTGGAGGTGTGCCGCAATGACGGCAGCTTCACCTTCTACCGGGGGGAGGAGAAGCTCACCGGCTCCCAGAACCGGGATTTGGCCTATATGAAAACCGACTGGAAGGGCGATGCCTACAACCGGGGGCCGGAGGATGCCTATATGCGCCAGCAGCTTTCCCTGGGGGTGGGGGAGCTGATTTACGGCCTGGGCGAGCGGTTCGGCCCCTTCGTAAAGAACGGCCAGAGTGTGGACATTTGGAACGAGGACGGCGGCACCTCCACCGAGCAGTCCTATAAGAATATTCCCTTCTACCTGTCCAACAGGGGCTACGGCGTCTTCGTCAACCACCCGGAGAAGGTGTCCTTTGAGATTGGCTCCGAGATGGTTAGCCGGGTGGGCTTCTCCGTCCCCGGGGAGCACCTGGACTATTTCCTCATCAACGGCCCCACCATGAAGGATGTGCTGGTGCGCTACACCGATATCACCGGCAAGCCCGGCCTCCCGGCCCCCTGGACCTTCGGCCTGTGGCTGAGCACCTCCTTCACCACCAATTACGACGAGGCTACCGTCAATTCCTTTGTGGACGGGATGCTCCAGCGGGGCATCCCCCTGAAGGTGTTCCACTTCGACTGCTTCTGGATGAGGGAATTCTCCTGGTGCGATTTCCTCTGGGATCGCCGGGTGTTCCCGGACCCGGTGGGGATGCTGAAGCGGCTGCATGACAAGGGCCTGAAAATCTGCGTGTGGATTAACTCCTACATCGGCCAGGAGTCCCCTTTGTTCCGGGAGGGAGCGGAGGCCGGATATTTCCTGAAGCGTCCCAATGGGGACGTGTGGCAGTGGGATATGTGGCAGCCCGGCATGGCCATTGTGGACTTCACCAACCCCGCCGCCTGCCAGTGGTACGCCTCCAAGCTGGAAGCCCTGATGGACATGGGGGTGGACTGCTTCAAAACCGACTTCGGCGAGCGGATTCCCACGGACTGCGTGTATTACGACGGCTCCGACCCTGTGAAGATGCACAACTACTACACTTACCTCTACAACAAAACCGTCCACGATGTGATTTGCCGGAAGAAGGGGGAGAAGGAGGCCATCCTCTTCGCCCGCTCTGCCACCGCCGGTGGCCAGAAATTCCCGGTGCACTGGGGCGGCGACTGCTGGTCGGACTATGAGCCCATGGAGGAGAGCCTCCGGGGCGGCCTGAGCCTGTGCGCCTCCGGCTTCGGCTTCTGGAGCCACGATATCGGCGGCTTCGAGAGCCAGTCCACGGCGGATGTCTATAAGCGCTGGTGCGCCTTCGGCCTGCTCAGCACCCACTCCCGGCTCCATGGCTCCAGCTCCTACCGGGTGCCCTGGAATTACGACGAGGAGTCCGTGGCGGTGGTGCAGTTCTTCGCCCGGCTGAAAGCATCCCTGATGCCCTATCTGTACCGCAACGCCATCCAGACCCACACCACCGGCGTGCCCATGATGCGCTCCATGGTGCTGGAATACCCCCAGGACCGGAACTGCGAATATCTGGCCCGGCAGTATTTCCTGGGAGATAGCCTGCTGGTGGCTCCCATCTTCAATGACCAGAGCATGGCAGAGTACTATCTGCCCCAGGGAACATGGACCTCCCTGCTCACCGGCGAAGCCCGCCAGGGCGGCAGATGGTACCGGGAGAAGCACGACTATCTCAGCATTCCTTTGTACGTCCGGGAGAACACCATCCTGGCCCTGGGCGCCCGGGACGACGATGCCGTATATGACTACGCCGACGGGGTGCAGCTGCGGGTATACGCCCTCCAGGAGGGCAAGACTGCCGAAACAGTGGTGTACTCCGGCGAGAACCAGGTTCAGCTCCGGGCCCGGGTCACCCGCCAGGGCAACCGCTACACCGCTCAGGTGGAGGCGGACAAGCCCTGCACCCTGACCCTGATGAATCTGGGCCAGCCCGCCAGCGCCACCGCCCCCTACCAGCAGTCCGGCCCCAACATCACCTTCTCCCTCCCCGCAGGGGGCGAAATCTCTGTCACCCTCTAAGCCGCAGCTTGTGAGCTACGCCCCCCGATGAATGGTAAAACGTAACTTCCGTAGCTGTCTCTTATACACATCTGACGCTGCCGACGAATAGC
>UROL01000123.1 GCA_900549495.1 uncultured Eubacteriales bacterium
GGGTCAGAGCGACGCCATGAAGACCGCCGCCGGCAACACCGCCGGTGCCATGACCGGCTTTATGGGCATGGGCATGGCAGCCGGTGCAGGCGGTATGGGCGGCATGAGCGCTCAGAACCTGTTCGCTATGGGCCAGCAGGCCCGTCCGGACAGCGTGGACGCGCCCCAGCAGGTCAGCCGTCCCGCACCCGTCCCGGCGGACAGCTGGCAGTGCAGCTGCGGCGCTACCGTTACCGGCAAATTCTGCCCGGAATGCGGCAGCAAAAAGCCGGAGCCGAAGCCCGCTGCGGACAGCTGGACCTGCAGCTGCGGTGCCACCGTCACCGGCAAGTTCTGCCCGGAGTGCGGCAAGCCCCGCCCGGCGGCAGCAGAAGGCTGGAAGTGCAGCTGCGGCGCCACCGCCACCGGCAAGTTCTGCCCGGAGTGCGGCGCCAAGAAGCCCGAGGCCCCTGCTGGCTGGACCTGCTCCTGCGGCGCAGTGAACCAGGGCAAGTTCTGCTCCGAGTGCGGTGCCAGGAAGCCCGCCGGTATTCCCCAGTACCGCTGCGATAAGTGCGGCTGGGCTCCGGCAGACCCCAAGCATCCCCCCAAGTTCTGCCCGGAGTGCGGCGACCCCTTCGGCGATGAGGACGTCGTCGGCTAATCAATACGGAACTTCTGTACCCTGCCTGTAAAAGGGCAGGGTACAGCTGAAAAGAGGGAAGGGAGACAACTGCCTATGGAAAACGAAGTAACCAATTACCAGTGCCCGGCCTGTACCGGCCCCCTGCATTTTGGCAGTGAATCCGGTGTGCTGGAATGCGACTACTGCGGCAGCCGCTTCTCGGTGGAGGACATCGACCGGATGTACGCAGAGAAAAACACCAATGCCCAGGAGGCCACCGAAGAGCGGGAAGCCCAGGAAAGCGTCCGGGAGGGACAGTGGGATATGGACTCCGCCGGAGAAAGCTGGGGCCAGGAGGGGGAGAACCTCCAGGCATACAACTGCCCCTCCTGCGGGGCAGAGCTGGTGTGCGACAAAACCACCGCCGCCACCTCCTGCCCCTATTGCGGCAATCCCAGCATCATCCCCGGCAAGCTCTCCGGCACCAAAAAGCCGGATTTGATTATCCCCTTCAAGGTGGACAAAACCGCTGCCGTGGCCGCCCTGAAAAGGCATTATAACCACAAGCCACTGCTGCCCAAGGCCTTCCGGGCGGAAAACCATGTCCAGCAGATCAAGGGGGTGTATGTCCCCTTCTGGCTGTTCGATGCCCAGGTGGAGGGGGATATGACCTTCCGCACCACCCGGGTAAACACCCGCACCACCTCCCAGGAGTACATCACCGAGACCAGCCATTTTCTGGTGCACCGGGAGGGAACCCTGGATTTCCAGAAGGTACCGGTGGATGGCTCCACCCAGATGCCGGATGCCCACATGGATGCCATCGAGCCCTATGACTATGCCGACTTGAAGCCCTTCTCCCTGTCGTATCTGCCCGGCTATCTGGCGGACCAGTACGACGTCTCCAAAGAGGAATGCGCCCGGCGTGCCAATGCCCGGTGCACCGCCAGCATCGAGGATGCCCTGCGGGACACGGTGGTGGGCTATTCCAGCTGCACCACGGTGAGCAAAAATGTCACCGTCAATCCCGGCCGGGTGCAATATGCCCTGATGCCGGTATGGATGCTCTCTACCAAGTGGAAGGATAAAAATTTCCTGTTTGCCATGAACGGCCAGACGGGAAAGCTCATCGGCGATTTGCCCATTGACAAGGGCAAGCTGACGCTGTATTGCCTGGGCTCCTTTGCAGCGGCGGCCCTGGCATCGCTGCTGTTCCTGCTGTAAGGAGGTGCCTGCCATGAAGAAAAGATATGTTGCCCTTTTGCTGGCGGCCCTTTTGGTGCTGGGCAGCCTGGCGGTATGCGCCTTTGCCACCCAGGCCCAGCTGAACTATGTTACCGACGAAGCCGGACTTTTCTCGGCAGAGGAGCTGGCCAAGCTGGAAAGCCGTGCCAAGGCCATCAGCGAGGAGTACAATTTCGGCGTATACATCGTTACGCTCCCGGATTATCGTGACTACACGTCCTCTTCCAGTATTGCATCCTGCGCCATGGAGCTGTATGACGACTATACCCTGGGCTGGGGCAGCGACCGGGGCGGCACCATGCTGCTGCTGAGCATACAGGAGCGGGACTTCAATCTGGATTTCAACAGCAGCCGGGCCAATGACATCTTTACGGAGCCTGGCCGGGATGCCATGGAAACCCGATTTATCCGCTATTTCAGAAACGACGATTTCTACGGCGGATTTCGGGAGTATCTGACCACCTGCGAGGAATATCTCCGGGCCGCTCAGGAGGGGCACCCCATAGGGGCAGAAGAAAGCCATGCCTCCCCGGCGCTGGCCCTGATTCCCGGCGGTATTGCGGCGCTGCTGGTGGGCCTGTTTACCACGGCCCCCATGCGTACCGCCAAGGTGCAGCGAGACGCAGACCAATATCGGTACGGCAGGCTGAACCTTCGCAGACGATCGGATATGTTCCTGCACCGCACCGTCACCCGCAGCCCCCGGAATACCGAATCCTCCGGCTCCGGCAGCTCCGGCGGCGCACATTCCAGCAGCTACTCCTCCGGCAGCCATTCTGGCCGGAGCGGAAAATTCTAAAGCCAATGCCCCCAAGCTCCCTGGGGGCATTTTGACTGAAATCCCCGGCTCCTTTTCGGCAAAAGACCGGCAGGAATGCGGCTTTACAATGCCGGGGAAGGGGAGTATAATGGTGCAAAGATTTTGTATAGAAAGGAATCGGAAATGAGAAGAACAGAGAGGAATATGCTGGAAGGCCCCCTGGCCATGAGTATTTTGACCTATACCATTCCTATCATCCTCACAAGCTACTTGCAGCTGCTGTTCAATGCGGCTGACCTGGTGGTGGTGGGCAGGTTCTGCGGCAGCATTTCTGTGGCGGCGGTGGGCGTCACCGGTGCCATTACCAATCTGATTGTCAATTTGTTTATCGGCCTGTCCGTGGGGGCGGGTGTCAGTGTGGCCCATGCCATTGGCAGCCGGGAGGATGATGTGGTGCATCGCACGGTGCATACCGCCCTGCTTACGGCCCTGGTGGGCGGCATGATTCTGACGGCTGTAGGTGTGCGTTATTCTCCCACCTTCCTGCGCTGGATGGACACCCCGGAAAACGTGCTGCCCCTATCCAGTGTGTATATGCGTATTTACTTCGGCGGCATCACCTTTACCATGGTGTATAACTACTGCACCTCCATTCTCCGGGCCGCCGGAGACACCCAAAGCCCCATGATTATCCTGATGGGGGCGGGTGTCCTGAATATTATTCTGAATGTGGTATTTGTAGCGGTCTTTGACATGAACGTGGCGGGTGTTGCCTGGGCAACGGTAATTTCCCAGGCCCTGTCAGCCGTGGCCGTAACGCTGGTGCTGATGCACCGGAAGGATGCCTGCCGGTTCTACCCCGGGAAAATGCGGTTTTACGGCCCTCAGCTGCGGAAGATTGTGCGTATTGGTCTGCCCGCCGGAATCCAGGGCGCAACCTTTTCCGTTTCCAACGTAATTATCCAGTCCTCCATGAATTCCTTCGGGGACGCCATGGTGTCCGGCAATGCGGCGGTTTCCAATGTAGAGGGCTTCTGCTACAATGCGGTGAACGGCTTCCATCAGGCGGCGGTAAACTACATCGGCCAGAATGTGGGAGCCCACCAGTTTGACAGGGTGACCAAGGTATTCCGGCTGTGCGTGCTGTACGCCACCTTGGCGGGGTTGATTACCGGCGGCCTGTTTACCATTTTCCGCCACCAACTGCTGGGAATTTACATCACCGACTCCCAGGAGGCACTGGAAATCGGTATGCGCCGGGTATTGTTTACGTCCCTGCCCTATTTCCTGTTTGGCCTGCTGGATGCCGGCGGCGGTGCTCTCCGGGGCATGGGAGCTTCCACATTGTCCATGATTATTTCCGTCATTGGCATCTGCGGCTCCCGGCTGCTGTGGATTTTTACCGTTTTCCAAATTCCGGAGCTGCATACCCCGGAGTGCCTGTATTTCTCCTATCCCATCTCCTGGATTCTTACCCTGGTGGCGGAGATGATTGCCTTCCCCATTGTCCATAAGAAGATGGTGCAGCGCGCCGGTCTGGCAACAGCCGCCTAGGCGCAGCACACATAAGCAAAGCAGACCCAATCCCCCAGGGGAGAGGGCCTGCTTTTTCACCTATGGATTTTGTCAAAAGAAACAAGAAACGGATTTGGAAAGCAACGGAAATTTTTCCCATTAGGGCAATGTGGACAAAACCGGAAAATCCCTCCTTAATGAAGACTTAAGCATTCTTTAATCTTTGCGACATTGATTTTTTGGGAGGGATGGATTATGATAGAACGGATAAAATGACGTCATACGGAGGATTGCGTTATGAAGAGAATTGCCACATGGATTCTGGCCGGATGCCTTCTGCTGGGGCTGACTGCCTGCGGCCAGGATTCGACACATGTGTTTGTACAGAAGGTATCGGAGCTGTCCCAGATGGGGGGCATTGCCCCTACGGACCGGTTCGGCGGCATTGTGGTTTCCGAAAACGTGACGGAGATCAAGCGGGACAGCGACAAGGTAATTGAAGAGGTCTATGTGAAGCAGGGCGACGATGTGCGGGAGGGCCAGAAGCTCTTTTCCTACGACACCGAGCAGCTCCAGCTGACCCTGGACAAGCAGCGCCTGGAGGCAGAGCAGCTGCAATCCTCCATAGAGAATTACGGCACCCAGATTGCCCAGCTGGAAAAGGACCGGGATCGGGCCAGCACCAGCGACAAGCTAAAATACACCCTCCAGATTCAGACCAACCAGATTGATTTGAAGGAATCGGAGCTGAAGCTGAAAACCAAGCAGTCCGAGGTGCAGAAGTCGGAGTACCTGCTGGCCAACGCCGTGATCACCTCGCCGGTGGATGGCCGGATTACCTCCCTGGGAGATGAATCCACGGACAACAACGGTAACCCCAAGCCCTATATCACCATCCAGCAGGCCGGTACCTATCGGGTGAAGGGCGTATTGAACGAAATGCAGCGGGGGTCCATTGTAGAAGGAGACCGGATGCGGATTGTGTCCCGGACAGACCCCAATGTGTTCTGGATGGGTACCGTCACCCTGGTGGACTATGAGAATCCCAACCAGAGCAGCGGCAACCGCTACTCCGATTCCACTGACGAGATGGGCAACTCCTCCAAGTATCCCTTCTATGTGGAGCTGGACAGCAGCGACGGAGTGCTGCTGGGGCAGCACGTCTACCTCAGTGTGGTACAGGAAAGCCAGGAGCCTCTGGAGGGCCTGACCCTGGGCAGCGCATTTGTCTGCTTTGACGAAAACGAAAATGCCTATGTATGGGCCGACAACGGCCAGGGCAAGCTGGAAAAGCGCCCTGTGGAGCTGGGGGAGTACGATGCCACGGAGGACGTATACCAGATTCTCTCCGGCTTGAGTGAGACGGACTATGTGGCCTTCCCGGACGAGACCGTGTGCACAGAGGGAGCGCCTACCACCAAAACCCAGCAGACCGCCCGCACCATCCAGCAGGAAGGAGAGCCGGTGCAATGACCATCCTGAAGCTGACAGATATCTGCAAGGATTATTTGCAGGGCAAGCAGACGGTTCGGGTTCTGAAAAATATTAACCTGACCGTGGAACAGGGGGACTATCTGGCCATCATGGGCCCCTCCGGCTCTGGCAAGTCCACCCTGATGAACATCATCGGCTGCCTGGACGTCCCTACCTCCGGCACCTATGAGCTAAACGGCAAGGACCTGCACAACAGCAGCGACAATGCCCTGGCGGATATCCGCAACAAATATATTGGCTTTGTCTTTCAGAGCTTCCATCTGATGCCCAAGCTGCTGTCTCTTATACACATCTCCGAGCCCACGAGACCGAGGCTGATCTCG
>UROL01000124.1 GCA_900549495.1 uncultured Eubacteriales bacterium
ATAACGAATGTCCCGGTTGAATAGGACAGTGTCCAACATGATACCATTCATCGAATAGCTCACGCCCATAACGTTCGGGCGGATGCTATCCGCCCCTACGGTTGGCGTGTTCAAAAACGGTTTCTGAGCGGTATCGAATCGGGCAGGTTAGGGCAGTGCCGTATCGGTACAATGTTCGCAGCGTCATTGTCCGACGGCACTGCCGCCAATATTTTCCTTGACAATTCGTTCATATCCGACTATAATACCCACGACGCAAAAGCAAATAAGTCTTCGGGGTGCCGGACGGATCTGGCTGAGAGTGAGCTGTGTGGCTCTGACCCGTGAACCTGATACGGTTAATACCGTCGGAGGGAAAGATGCACGATAAGAATACCGCCATGCGGTATCGCATTGCACCTGGACGGGTTTGCAATGCGATTTTATTTTTTGGAGGTATTCTTCTATGGAAAAATCTCATCAGAAGGTGCGGATGCTCACCGAGGGCGCTGTCTGCATCGCCCTGGCTGAAATCCTCAGCTTCCTGCCCCTGTACAAAATGCCCTGGGGCGGCTCTGTAGACCTGGCCATGCTGCCCATCATCCTGTACTGTGTCCGCTGGGGCTTCGGTGCCGGTATGGTAGCCAGCTTCGCTCATGCTGTGCTCCAGATGCTGTTTGAAGGCGGTATCGCCATCGGCTGGCAGAGCATCCTTGGCGACTTCATTGTTGCCTACACCGTGCTGGGTCTGGCTGGCCTGTTCAAGGGCAAGTTCTTCCTGGGCACCGTGGTGGCTTGCGTGGCTCGCTTCCTGGTTCACTATGTTGTGGGTGCTACCATTTGGGCAGAGTATATGCCCGAGACCTTCTTCAACATGACCATGACCACTCCCTGGATTTACTCCGCCCTGTACAACGCCGCTTATATGCTGCCCGACATGGTGGTGATTCTGGTCATCGGCGCCATCCTGCTGAAGACCCCCGCAAAGAAGTACATCACCGGTCAGGATCTGACCTAAATGAAAAGCCGCCCTGCCGGGGCGGCTTTTACTATACCATTTTACCATGGGGCGGTGAACAGCCAGTAGATTAGTCCATACACCGCACTGGCGCTGAGCCCATACACAATCACCGGCCCGGCAATGGTAAACATTTTGGCCCCCACACCCAGGATGAAGCCCTCTGTCTGAAACTCCACGGCGGAGGCTGCCACGGCGTTGGAAAATCCGGTAATGGGCACCAGCGTTCCGGCACCGGCGTATTTTGCAATGTCGTCGTACACACTCAATCCGGTGAGCAGGGCGGACAGCCCCACCAGGGTGATGGATACCCAGGCGGCGGCATCCTGCTGGGGAAGCCCCAGGCCGGTGTACCAGTTCAGCAGGAGCTGCCCTAGGGTGCAGATCAGCCCGCCGGATACAAAGGCAAACAGGCAGTCCTTTACAATGGGCGATTTGGGGCTCTTTTCCTTCACCAGCTTTGCATATTGCTTGTCATTCATTCAAAATCCCTCCATACAGGAAATTGTCCCCATTTTTTCTGGTTTCACACAGGCGCAGCGGCGAGAGGGAGCAATCGGCGCATAGCTTTTGCCTTTCCCTGCCTGTTGCCAGAGGAAAACGTTATCAGAAATTATTATGGAAAGGCCCCAGCGCCGCCTTTTTGGCGGAAACTATGGAAGAGAAATGACGAATCTGTTAATTTTATTTGAAATCCCTGGGAATAATACCAAATGCACTGGAAACGGACAAAATGGTTTGCTATAATACGGGATACATCAAATTTGGTGCAATTTATTTCTCTGGGAGGAATGGTTGAAGTGCCCGCTTCAAAGAAAAAAGAAGGCCAATCGGATGCAAAGCGGCTGCGGCTGGCGGAAATCCTGATGGGCGTGGTATGGCTGGCCATCATTGTGGCTTGCCTGGTGTATAAGGAAGATTTTACCCTGGAGGATATTCTGAACTATACCCCCCGGCAGCCGGCTTTGGCGGCGCTGGTGCTGATTGCGCTGTTTGCGGTGAAGAGCTTGAGTATTTTCCTGTACAGTGGCTTCCTGTATGCGGCCAGCGGCATCCTGTTCTCCCTCCCGGTGGCGATTCTTATCAATATCATTGGTACGGCGGTGATGGTCAGCATTCCCTATTGGATGGGGAAGAGGCTGGGCAGCCGGGCGGCGCAATATGTGGTGGACCACTATTCCAAGGCCTCCATGCTCCACCAGATGCGTAGCGGCAATGATTTCTTCTTCGTGCTGATTACCAGACTTTTGGGAATCCTCCCTGCGGATGTGGTTAGTGCCTACATGGGGGCGGTGGGTATCCGATACCGGGATTACCTTCCGGGCTGCCTGCTGGGTTTTTTGACCACCTGCATTCTGTTCCCCATTATGGGCATGAGCATCTCCGATGTTACCTCGCCCCAGTTTCTGATTGCCGCCGGAATAGAACTGGCTGCCATGCTGACCTCCTGCATTGTGTTCCATTTTTATCGCAAGAAGCACTTTGCCCTCAGCAGCAAGCCGGGGGAGATGGCATAACAAAAATCCGTCTGCCAATGCAAGCAGACGGATTTTCTTTAGCCTTCCCGGAATTCCTTCTCCACGCAGAATTTCAGGACAGAATCGATTTGCGGAGAAATCCACTTGTCCCGGTGGTGGAGCAGCTGCTTCCAGATGGTTACCTGGATTTCCGGTATATCCAGGTAAAGGAGCTTCCCGGCCTGGCGGGCTTTTTCCGTGACGAAGTCCGGCAGGAAGGAAACCCCGGTGCCCTTGCACACCATGTCACAAATCAAGTGGGGGTTTCCGATTTCCAGCACAGGGATGATTTCCAGGGAGCGCTGGGCCAGCTGCTCGTCCAGAAAGCGACGGTAGCTCATGCCCTTTTCCGTGAGGATGAAGGGCTGCCGGATGAGCTCCTCCAAGGAAATTTTCCCGGACTTAGCCAGGGGAGAGGCGGCGGAAACCACAAAATGATTTGCTACCTTTTCCTCCCGGACGATGACATACTCGGTGTCGTAGATATGGCTTTCCAGGGTCAAAATGGCGTCCACCTCGTTGTGGTCCAGCAGGCGGAACATATCCTCGGTGCCGCAGGAGACAATTTTCAGGCTGGTGCCGGGATTTTTCTGCATGAAATCCTGAAAATTATCCTCCAGCAGGGAATTGCACAGGGAGTCTGCAATGGCAATCCGCACCCGGACAGCCCGTGTGCTGTTGGTTTGCAGATTTTGCTTCAGCTCAGCGGTCATCTTGCCAATTTGCTGGGCGTAGGCCAGTACCTCTCGGCCCTTGTCCGTCAGAACCACTGTGCGGTTGATTCGCTCGAAGAGGGGAAAGCCCAGCTCCTCTTCCAGCTGGCGGATTTGAAAGGAGATGGTGGACTGGGAGCAGCCCAATGTCTGCCCCGCCTTGGTGAAGCTGCCCAGCTGGGCAACATAGGTGAAGGTGGTCAGATTCTTCAAATCCATTATTTCTTCCTCCTGGTGTATAGCCGCGCCAGGCCGCCCTCGCTGGTTTCCCGGAACCGGGTGCTGAGGTTGATGCCGGTCTCATGCATGGCACGGCACACCATATCATAGCTGATGTTCCGGGAGCCGGTGAGGAAGTAGCTCAGGTTGCAGGCGTTCATGGCCCGCATGGCGGCCACGGCGTTGCGCTCGATGCAGGGAATCTGCACCAGCCCGCAGATGGGGTCGCAGGTCAGCCCCAGGTGATGCTCCATGGCTACCTCGGCGGCGTACTCCACCTGGTCCAGATTCTGGTTGTACAGCTCTGCCAGGGCGGCGGCGGCCATGGAGCAGGCTGTGCCAATCTCCGCCTGGCAGCCGCACTCTGCCCCGGAGATGGAGGCATTGCTCTTGGTCAGGTTGCCGATGATTCCGGCGGTGGCCAGCCCCCGGCAAATCTTCTGGTCTGTAAAGCCCCGGGTCACCTGGGCATATTTCAGCACCGCAGGCAGCACCCCGCAAGCCCCGCAGGTGGGGGCGGTGACGATGGTACCGTTGTCGGCGTTCTGCTCTGCCACGGCATAGGCAAAGGCGGCAATCTGCTGGAATTCATTCAGGGCGGGCAGGTCGGCATCCGGGGCTTGCTCGTATAGATATTTGGCCTTGCGCTGCACATTCAGCCCACCGGGGAGCACACCGGAGGCGGAGAGCCCCTCGTCGATGGAGCGCTTCATTACCTGCCAGACCTCCATGAGGAAATTCCAGATTTCCGGCCCCTCGTTCAGCTCCACGTAGTCGCTGAGGGTCTGAATGTAGCGCCATTTGCAGAAGTCGGCAATCTCCGCAAAGGAATGCTCCACATATACCTCTTCCTGGCTGCTTCCTTTCCGACCGGGAATGCGAATATCACCGCCGCCGATGGATTCCACCCGGAGCTTCGCCACCTCCTCGCCACCCCTCAGGGCGATAAAGTCCAGGGTGTTTGGGTGGGATTCCGGCAAAGCCTCTTGGGAGAAGACCACCTCTGTAGGCAGAGGCGCCAGGGTATCCCGCAGCACCCGGTCGGTGCCATGGCCTACGCCGGTCTTGCTGAGAGAGCCGTAGAGAATTACCCGAAAGGCATCTGCCTCGGGATGCTCTGAACGGAAGAGCTTGGCCGCCCGCTCCGGCCCCATGGTATGGGAAGAGCTGGGGCCCTTCCCGATTTTATAAATCTCTCGAATGGATTTCATAGAGCACCTCTGTATCTTCTGGATATCACCATAGTACCACGAAAATGAGGAAAGCGCAAGGCAGGGAAGAGAGAAACAACGCACATAGCTTCATTTTTAACCGGAATTCTTATGAAAATACTATACATCCCTTGACAGACGTGGTATAATACAACGAAACAATCGTCTAAAAATCCGCAATGCGGATTTGCAATACAGGGAGGAAAGAAAATGGCCAAAGAAAAAAAGGTTGAGCAGATTACCGACATGGAGGTGGATTTTGCTCAGTGGTTCACCGACGTGTGTAAAAAGGCACAGTTGATTGACTACACTTCCATGAAGGGTGTGTTTGTGTATCGCCCCTATGGCTATGCCATCTGGGAGAATATGCAGCATATTCTGGATACGGAGTTCAAGAAGGTGGGCGTTCAGAATGTGTATATGCCCATGCTGATTCCGGAAAGCCTGCTGCAAAAGGAAAAGGACCATGTGGAGGGCTTTGCTCCCGAATGCGCCTGGGTGACCATGGGCGGCAACGAGAAGCTGGAGGAACGCTACTGCATCCGTCCCACCTCTGAGACGCTGTTCTGTGACCACTTTGCCCAGGTGATTCAGTCCCACCGCGACCTGCCCATGAAGTATAACCAGTGGTGCAGCGTGCTGCGTTGGGAGAAGACCAGCCGCCCCTTCCTGCGTCACCGGGAATTCCTGTGGCAGGAGGGTCACACCATGCATTCTACCTCTGAGGAGGCCAAGGCCTTCACCGAGCAGATGCTGAACCTGTATGCCGACTTCTGCGAGAATGTGCTGGCAATGCCGGTTACCCGTGGTCAGAAAACCGAGAAGGAGAAGTTCAACGGTGCAGAAGCTACCTATACGGTGGAGTGCATGATGCACGACCGCAAGGCGCTTCAGGCAGGTACGTCCCACTATTTCGGTGACGGCTTTGCCAAGGCTTTTGACATCACCTTTGCAGACAAGAACAATCAGCGTACCAACCCCTTCCAGACTTCCTGGGGTGTGTCCACCCGTCTGATTGGCGGCATCATCATGACCCACGGCGACAACAACGGTCTGGTGCTGCCCCCCAAGGTTGCCCCCATCCAGATTGTGATTCTGCCTGTTGCGCAGCATAAGCCCGGCGTGCTGGAAGCCGCTGCCAAGCTCAAGGAGCGGCTGGAGAATGCCGGTTTCCGGGTGAAGATGGATGATTCCGATAACTCCATGGGCTGGAAGTGCTGTCTCTTATACACATCTCCGAGCCCACGAGACCGAGGCTGATCTCGT
>UROL01000125.1 GCA_900549495.1 uncultured Eubacteriales bacterium
AAGGCTATTCGTCGGCAGCGTCAGATGTGTATAAGAGACAGGATTTACTGCTCTTGCAGCTTGGCGAACAGGGGCTTCAGGGTGGGATAGATGTCCCGGAAGCTCTGGTACTGCTTCTCGTAGCGGGCGGCGATTTCGGGGTCGGGGGTAACGGTTTCCCGGACGGTGACCAGGGCATCGGCGCAATCCTTCACACTGGCATACAGGCCGCAGCCCACCATGGCCAGCATGGCACCGCCGTAGCCGGGGCCTTCCTCGGTCTGGGGAATGTCCAGGGGCAGGTTCAGCACATTGGCAAAAATCTTACGCCACAGGGGGCTCTTGGCACCGCCGCCGCAGACCTTGGAGCGCTCAATGTGGATGCCCAGGGTCTTGGCCACCTCGAAGCTGTCCCGGATGGCAAAGGCCACACCCTCCAGCACGGCCTGAACCATGTCGGAGCGGGTGGTATCCATGGTCATGCCCAGGAAGGTGGCCCGGGCGTTGGTATCGTTGATGGGGCTGCGCTCGCCCATCAGATAGGGCAGGAAGAACACCCGGTTGGCACCCAGCTTCTCGTCGGTGATGTCCTTCTGCTCGGCGGGGTAGTCCTTGGTTTTCAGAATCTCATCGCAGAGCCACTTGTTGCAGCTGGCGGCGGAGAGCATACAGCCCATCAGGTGGAAGCGGCCATCGGCGTGGGCAAAGGCGTGCAGACCGTTGGTGGAGTCCACGCCGAATTTCTCAGAGGAAATGAACACGGTGCCGGAGGTGCCCAGGCTGATGTTGCAGGCTCCGTCGCCCACGGTGCCGGTGCCCACGGCGGCGGCGGCATTGTCCCCTGCGCCGCCCACCACCTTGGCGGTCTTGGGCAGGCCCACGTCGGCGGTGACGTTGCCGATAACCTCATAGCTCTCAAAGAGCTTGGGCATCTGGCTCAGAGAAACGCCGCAGATATCCAGCATTTCCTTGCTCCAGCACTTGTTCTTCACGTCCAGCAGCAGCATACCGGAGGCATCGGAATAGTCACAGGCGTGGACGCCGGTGAGCTTATAGTTGATGAAGTCCTTGGGCAGCATGATTTTGCGGATGCGCTTAAAGTTCTCGGGCTCGTTCTTCTGAACCCACAGGAGCTTGGGGGCGGTGAAGCCGGCAAAGGCGATGTTGGCAGTGAGCTGGGAGAGCTTGTGCTTGCCGATTACATTGTTCAGGTAGTCCACCTCTTTGAAGGTGCGGCCATCGTTCCACAGAATGGCGGGGCGGATTACCTGGTCGTTTTCATCCAGGATGACCAGGCCGTGCATCTGGCCGCCGCAGCCGATACCGGCCACGTCGTTGACGTCGATATCCTTGGTCAGCTCCTGCAGGCCCTCCTGCACGGCAGTCCACCAGTCCTCAGGGTTCTGCTCGGACCAGCCGGGATTGGGGAAAAACAGCGGATAATCCCGGGAAACGGTGCTGCAAATCTTGCCGCTGCCGTCCACCAGCAGGAGCTTCACCGCAGAGGTGCCCAGGTCAATACCGATAAAATACTGCATAGAAATGCCTCCTTCAATTTTTCGGCGCAGGATACTGCGCCAGCATTACCATAGTTAAAGTGTAATACAGGATGGGCGCTATCGCAAGTCCCTGTTGCCCCTTTTTATTATACAATTTTGCTATTTTCCGTTTTTCAGCAATTCAACCATTTTCGTCCCGTCTGAATTGTGCAAAAATTCAGCGGCGCAGGGCGGCGATGATGGTTTTGCTCTGCTCGTCGGTATAAAAACGCTCCAAAGAATGGATACTATGGTGGATGACGGCATTTTCCGGCTTTTTCAGGGAGAGCTTGTACTGCTCTGGGGTCATGCCGAACTGCCGCTTAAAGGCGGCGGAGAAATAGCGGTAATCCGAAAAGCCGGAGGCCATGCACACGGCAGTGAGCTTTTCCTCCCCCCCGGAAATCAGCTTGCAGGCGCAGTTGACCCGGACGGAGTTCACATACTCCTGAAAGCTCTGGTTCAGGGTGCTTTTGATGAAATGGGACAGGTAGCTCATGGAGAAGCCCTCGGCCTCGGCAAAATCCGAAAGGCGGATTTTATGCATATAATTCTCGTCCACAAACCGAATCAGGGATTCCAGACGCTTGTTCCGCTTCTGCTGGCTGATCAGCTCCTCCCGGGTGATGGCCCGGACAGGGATGGCCCCCAGGATCCGGTAAAACAGCAGGCAGGCATTGCCAATGCAGTACAGTGAGCTATAGGGCTCCCGGTTCAGGTAGGCCTCGGCAATTTCCAGCAGCTTTTCCCGGGCAGAGGTTACCGCCTCCCCCAGATAGGGATTGAGCAAAATGGCCTGGGCCACCAAATCCGTTTCCAGCCGCAGCAGCTCTGGGGATACCTGTAGGCACAGGAAGGTGCAGTTTTCGTCGATTTTGTGAAGCTCGTGGGGCTCGTTGGGCTGAAACAGCAGCAGGCTCCCCTTCTCAGCCCGGAAGCTGCCGCCGCCCCCGCTGACGGTCATGGGATTGTCCAGCAGCCAAATCAGCTCCCACTCCTGGTGAAAGTGGGGGGTGCGGTAGTCCACGGTATTAAAGAAGGCAGTCAGCCCGGGGATCCGGCTGTGGCGGATGATTTCCAATTCGTTCATGGCAAGCGCACTCCGCAGGTACGGCGGAGTCTCCCCCCTAGTCATTTTTCTTCATTTTATCACATTGCCATTTTCCCTGCAACCGGAAAACGAAAACTTTCCGGCGCATTTGTGGAATAACGGTTGAATTCTGGCAAAAAATCGTGTAGAATACTGGTTTGGAAAGTGAAACGTATTTTTGGAGGAACGAAACCATATGCTTCAAATAAAAGACCTTACCTTTGACGTGACCGAGGAAAAGGGTCAAAAGCAGATTATCAAGGGACTGAACCTGGAGGTGGGTGAGGGGAAATTTGTGGTTATCACCGGCCCCAACGGCAGCGGCAAGTCCACCCTGGCCAAGCTGATTGCCGGCATCCAAACCCCCACCAGCGGCCAGATTCTCTTCGATGGGCAGGACATTACCGGCGCTTCCATTACCGACCGGGCCAATCTGGGCATCAGCTTTGCCTTCCAGCAGCCGGTGCGGTTTAAGGGCATCACCGTGCTGGATTTGCTCCGCCTGGCAGCCAAGAAGCGGCTGAGCGTGGGGGAGGCCTGCAACTACCTGTCCGAGGTGGGGCTGTGTGCAAAGGATTATGTGAATCGTGAAGTCAACGCCTCTCTGTCCGGCGGCGAGCTGAAGCGCATTGAGATTGCCACGGTGCTGGCCCGGGGCACCCGGCTGTCCATCTTCGACGAGCCGGAGGCGGGCATTGACCTGTGGAGCTTCCAGAGCCTTATCAAGGTATTCCGCCACATGCGGGACAGCATCCACGGCTCCATCCTCATCATCTCCCACCAGGAGCGGATTCTGGACATTGCAGACGAAATCATCGTCCTCTCCGGCGGCGGCATCAGCGCCCAGGGCACCAAGGAAGAGATTATGCCGGAGCTGATGCGCAGCGCCGACGTGGCCAGAAGCTGCACCAAAATTGAAGGAGGAATGTAACCATGGCCCTTGACGAAATTCAGATGCGTATCCTCCAGGAGGTTGCCGACCTTCACACCGTCCCGGAGGGGGCCTACAACATCCGCTCCAACGGCGCTCTGGCCGGGCGGAACAGCACCGCAAACATTGAAATCGTATCCAAGCCCGACGGCACCGGCATTGACATCCACATCAAGCCCGGCACGAAAAACGAGAGTGTCCATATCCCCGTGGTTCTCAGCGAAAGCGGGCTGAAGGACGTGGTATACAACGACTTTTTCATCGGCGAGGAATCCGATGTGGTGATTGTGGCCGGATGCGGCATTCACAACTGCGGCAACCAGGATTCCCAGCACGACGGCGTGCACCGCTTCTTCGTGGGAAAGAACGCCAAGGTGAAATACGTGGAAAAGCACTACGGCGAGGGTGACGGCACCGGCAAGCGGATTCTGAACCCGGTGACGGAGGTGACCATGGACCAGGGCAGCTCCATGGAAATGGAAATGGTGCAGATTAAAGGGGTGGACTCCACCATCCGCACCACCAAGGCCGTGCTTGCCGCCGATGCATCCATGGTGGTGCGGGAGCGGCTGATGACCCACGGAGAGCAGAAGGCGGAGAGCATCTACGTTACCAAGCTCAACGGCGACGGCTCCCGGGCCGATGTGGTATCCCGGAGCGTGGCCAAGGACAGCTCCTATCAGAAGTTTGACTCCCGCATCATCGGCAACGCTGCCTGCACCGGCCACACCGAATGCGACGCCATCATCATGGGCTCTGCCCGGATTCTGGCAGTACCCCAGCTGGAGGCCAACAACATTGACGCCGCCCTGATTCACGAGGCTGCCATCGGCAAGATTGCCGGTGAGCAGATTATCAAGCTCATGACCCTGGGTCTGACGGAACAGGAAGCCGAAGAGCAGATTGTAAACGGATTCTTGAAATAAACGTTAAAAAGGCGGGGCAATCCCCCGCCTTTTTGTTTCTGCTGTGCAAAATCATCGCCCCTCCCTGCTTTCCACAGGGAGGGGCTAACTGCTTTTAGAACGCGAGTACGTTACCAAGCCATGGCAACGACGTATGCACCGCTGCTGGGCAGGGTTGCATTGCAGACATTGTCGGTGTTGTTGTAGCCAACAACGCTCCAAGTCTCATCGCCTTCTGCACGGAACAGAACAACGACAGCCTGGTTGGTCTTTCTGACGGGGTTGCAGGGCCACAGCTTCACGGAGATGTTGATGGGGGTGTCATTAGTGACGTTTCTCTGACGGAAAACGGTCAGGTTGTTGATGTCCTCATTGCCTTCGCACACAGCAACCAGCTCCTTATCGGTGATGGCCTGTGCGCAGCTGGTCAACGTCTCTTCGGTGCCATCGGTGATGTTCAGGACGGAAACATTGTCTGCACTCAGCAGAGCGCCCCAGCTGGGGGACCAATTGTTGTTAGGCACATTGTTCACGACAAAATACAGGAGATTGCACAGGTCATGGTTATGGCCAACAACGGTGGGGGTGGCAGCAGATGCGGAGATTGCCATTGCAGCAACCAGGCAGACAGCCAGAATCAGGGAAATTGCTTTTTTCATAATGGGTCCTCTTTTCATGTAAATTATTTATTTAACAGCCAAGGCTGATAAATACTTTCTATTTCTGTTCAGATTGATCGTCTTCTGTGGGCCGAATGGTTGCAAGGATCGCATTAATCTGCGCATCCTGCTGCTTATTCTCATAGAAGAGGACAAATTCCAGAATCATGCCCTTTTCCTGACCCACAGCAGCCACACGGCACAGACTTCCATCGCCCTGGGGCTCATCGTACACCAGGAAATCTATGCCATTGATATCCTCGTGGCGCACATTTTTGCAGCCATTTTTCTGAACAGCGGCTTCATATTTCTCCAGGCTGATGCCATAATCCTGAGCAATCACCGCAATGGTGCAGTCGGCAGCAGCAAAAGCATCCAGATATCCTTCCTCCTCAAGCTCCGCAGGCATTGCCATCCGTGCCATGGCGCCAGGCCGCCAGAAGGTGAACGTCCCGTTGCCAACAGTTCCGGTCATTCCTTCCCAGCCATAATAAGCGATGACCTTTTCGGCATTCTCCAAGGTAAAGGCCGTCAGCTCCGGCGCTGCTTCCGTTCCCTCGCTCCGAGCCAGTACGCTGGGGACAAGAGACAGGCACAGCACAAGAATCAGCAGCCGCACAATCCATTTCCGCATAGTCCCCTCCTATGTTTGCTTTTTATTTGGGTCAAGTTTTATCACTTTGCTGTTTTATCTAAATCTTTTCTTTTGTCTGCATGATTGTACCACATGTTTTGTAACATGTCAAGTTGCAAATGTGACTTATAGCGTTGTCGATTTTGCACAAAATACCAATTATACTTTATTAAATATATCCAAGG